>JBEVMD010000328.1:0-10390 GCA_040508835.1 Duganella sp.
GGGCCGGGTCGCGCCCCACGCGCGTGCGGCGGCGCAGCGCGCCCAGCATGGCCAGGCCGGCGCCGAACATCAGGTAGGCCGACGGTTCCGGCACCGCCGCCAGCACCTGCGGGCCGTACTGCACCGCGATGTCGCCGACGCTGGAATCGAGGAACAGCACATCGCTGAAATTGACGGTAGCACTGCCGCCGCCGATGACCTTGAAGGTATAGCGCGCCAGGCTGACGCTGCCGGTGACGCCGGGACCGGTGCCGAACAAGGCGCCGCTGGCGTACGAAATCACGCCGGGGGTGGCCGCATCGCCGCCGTCGATATAGCCGTTGCCGCCCGCGCCCAGGAAGTTGCCGTCGGTGTAGCCGGCGAACTGCAGCACCGTGCTGTCGTACACGAACGAGTACTGGTAGGCGGTCAGGTCGGCGATGCCGGCAACCTCGATGTCGAGCGCCACCGTGCCGCCTGCGACCAGCGGCGCCGATTGCGCAGCCGTCAGGGTGGCGGCAAACGCCACCGGCGAGGCAAACGCGCCCAGCAGTGCTGCCATGCCGAGGAGATGCTTGAAGTGTTTCGGATGCATAGGATTTCCTTTGGATAGAGGCTCAGTTATTGGCAAACGAGATCGCCCGGCAGCGCGCGCGTGATGACGGCGATGTCGCGGATGTCGACCATATTGTCCTTGTTGATGTCGGCGCCTGCCAGGTAGCCGGCCTGGCCGCTGCGCCGTCCCAGCGCGCCACGGGCCAGCGCCAGGTCGGCGCAGTTGACGGCGCCGTCGGCATTGACGTCGCCTGCCAGCGTGATGGCAAAGTTGGCGTGCGAGATGTCGAAGAACACGTTGCCGATCGCCTCGACCTTGATGCGCGCCGCGCTGGTCGCCACCGCCGGCAATACCACGGCCTTGCTGCCGCTGTTGGGCGTGCTGGCTGCCAGCACCGTCGGGAAAGTCTGGCCGCCGTCGGTGGACAGCGAGATCTTCACATTGGCCGTGCCAACCGGCGCGGCGCTGGTGTTGGCCACGTTCCACGCCACGTTCAGCGTGGCGCCGCCCACGGCCGTCACGCCGGCGGCCGGCGCCGTCACCAGGAACGGACCGGCGCCGGACGCCAGCACCAGTTGCGTGGTGGCGTTGCCCACGCCGCCGCGGCCGTCACGCGCGGTCAGCTTGAAGTTGAGCGACGCCGGGCTGGTCCCGGTCAGGCCCACGTAGGCAGCGGTGGGCAGGAACTCGGCGTAGCACTCGATGACGCTGGCAGTCGGGGTGCCGGTCACGGTCGGGCACGCGCCGCTGGCGGCATTGGTGTTGTTGGCCAGGATTTGCGCCAGGTCCGGGAACACGCGGGTCGGATCGGTGGTCACATGGTTTTCGCCGGGCGAGTTGTACTCGATGGTGTCGCTGGCGCTGACCACGGCGCGCACGCCGAACTGGCGGAACAGCGGACCGTTGGTCTTGACGTTGCTGATCAAGCCGGTGCCGGCGCTGCCGCCATTGTCGTTTTGTTCCCACAGGTAAGTGATGGTATCGCCGTCGGCATCCTGGGCGCTGCCGGTCAGGGCGAACGGCGTGCGCAACGGAATCGTGTAGCGCGGGGCCACCGTCACCACCGGCACGCTGTTGCCGGTGCCGGACGCCGTACCGCCACGCGTGCCGGGGCCGCCCGCCGTGATTTCACCCACGTAGCCGCCGATGGCGGCGCTGCCGGGTGTCAGGCCCAGCATCGGCACATTGATACCGGCCAGCATGCCGCCGAACGTCAGCGTGAAGGCGTTGTCGGTCAGCGCGCTGACGGTCACGGAGCCGCCTGCCGGCCAGCCCGCGATGCCCTGGATGGCGGCTTTCACGCCGGCCGCCGTGTAGTTGGTGCCGCGCACGATCGGCGCCGATGGCACGCCGTTATACGTCAACCGGAAGCTGGCGCCGTTGGCAGTAAAGCCGGTGAGCACGCCCATCTGGACTTCGTTGAACAGGCTTTCGGCCGACGACGTCAGCGCGACGATCTCGTCAAAGCTGCGCTGCGACCAGTAGGCGTCGCTGTGGGTCTGCAGGTTGTCGGTGCCGCAAATGCCGGCGTACGCCATGATCGACGAGCCGCTGCCCGGCTCCACCGACGTGCTGTCGTTGCGGTTGCCGCCCGAGCAATTGCTGTTGATGCCGTTGAACGTGTGGTTGCCGGCGAACTGGTGACCCAGCTCGTGCGCGACATAGTCGACCGCGTAAAAGTCGCCCACCGGGGTCGGCAGGCCGGTGCACCCCTGCGCCTTCGCGGGGGCGCCCACCACGCCCAGGCCGGCAATACCGCCGCCGTTCAGGCCCAGCGCGATATGACCCACGTCGTAGTTGCTGGCGCCGGCCAGCAGGCCCGCCACCACGCGGTTACGGGTGAGCGTGCCGCTGCCGCAGGTGGACGCCTGGACCGGGGTGAAGCACGCCGCGCCGCCGCAGGGGCCGTTGGCGCCCGTCATGGCGGCGTCGGTATTGAGGTTGAGCGCATCGGTGTTATTGATCAGCACCAGGCGGATCGAGGTTTCATCCTCGTACACCTGGGTCACCCGGTTGATCAGCGTGACCTTGGCGGCGGTGACGTTTTCCGGACCAAAATATGCCGCGTACGACGGGTCGGTCACCAGCGCCAGCCGGTAGGTGCGCAGCAGGTTGCCGGTGGCGGCAGCGGCGGCCGTATCGTCGGCCACCACCTGGTACGTCACGGTGCTGGTGGCGCGGCCGTCGTTGGCCGTCACTTCGTACGACCCGGTCTCGCGCGACGGCTCGGCCACCAGCGCGGCCTTGACCACGCCGTCGGCGTTGGCGTTGACCACCACGCTCTGGCGCGGGCCCGTATCGGACTGCGGATTGCGCACCGAGATGCTGACCGAGGCGCCGGGTGCGAAGCCGGCGCCGCGCACTTCCAGCGCATCGCCGGCATGGTAGAAGCCGCGCTCGAGCGCCAGTTGCGGCTCGGAGATCGGCGCCTCGCGCAGCGGGCCGCGGCGGTTGGGCAGGTCGCGTGCGTGGTAGCTGTGGTAGACGCTGTCGTCGCGCACGGCGCGCGGATCGACAAACCAGCGGCCCTGCGGCGAGCGCACGGACGCGTGCAGGCCCAGCGGCGTGATATCCATGCGCAAGGTGGCGGTCGGATCGTCGACGCCGCGGCCGGAGAAGGTGCGGATCTCGGGGTGCTTGGCGGCCAGACCCTCTTCCATCACGGGCGAATCGACAATGGCGAAGCGCTGGTAGCCGCCGTCCGGATGGGGCAGCGACACGATCAGCGGGCTGGACTCGGCGTCCACCGACCGCTCGCGCGGGGCGGACGCCATGAACGACCGGATGCCGTTGCGGTTGAGCGTGGCCGCGTGGTACCGCTGCGGGCCGTCGGCCGGCGCCGCGCTGCGCTGGGCGCTGGTGGTGGCAGCCGGGGCGGCGTCCTGCCAGAAGTCGCCGCTTGCTTGCACGGCCGGTTGTTCCGCTGCCGACCCTGTCATGGACCAGCCCAGTGCCGCCGTCAGCAGCGCCAGTCGTACTGCCTGTTGGAGTTGTGTACGTTTCATTGTCGCCATGCCCCTTCCCGTGGTGGTAAGTAATATCAAAAAGCTTGTTTATTATTTCCATGACATGCAAATTTCATAATTGAGTATTGCTCAACTATTTACTTGCAACAAGCTTTAATTGACATTTTTAGCATTGCTACGACAAAACTACTACAAGTCCCCTCCGCTCAAAAACCGTCGGTAATCAGAACGTGACGTTGACGCGCGCATACACGAAACGACCGCCCCGGCCGAACGGCGCCCGGTTCGAGTACGGCGCGGCCGCGTTCGACGTCAGCGCGGACGGCAGCGAGTCCGGGTAGATATCGAACAGGTTGTCCGCGCCCAGCGCCAGCTGGGTTTGCTTGGTCAGCGCATAGCGGCCCTCGGCGTTGACAATGGTCTTGGCCGAGACGATGGCGTCGGTGGCGGCCGTGGTGCCGGCCGAGACGATCTCGCCATAGCGGGTGGCGCTGGCGCTGGCGCCCCACTCTGCGCCCTCCCAGTTGACGGACGCCGTGATCTTGTTCTTCGGCTGGCCTTTTTCCAGGCTGATCACATTGCTGCGGCCAAACAGCACGGGGGCCGGATCGAGCGCGGCCAGTTCGGCCGTCTCGGGCACGCGCTTGACGTCGGTCTTGTTGTAGTTGCCGGCCAGCGTGAAGTCGAACTTGCCATAGCCCGGCGTGCGCAGCGGATAGTTGGCCACGATGTCGATGCCGTCGGTGCGGGTATCGACGCCGTTGATGAAGAAGCGCGCACCGCCCACGCCGGTAAAACCTTTCGACGCCAGGTAGGTGCGCACATTGGTCGCGGTCATGTTTTCCGACAGCACGATACGGTTGTCGATGTTGATGCGGTAAGCGTCGGCCGTGATGCTCAGGTCGCCAAAGCGGAACACGGCGCCCAGCGAGAAGTTGACCGATTTTTCCGCGTCCAGCGGCTTGGCGCCCAGCGCCACGGCCACCGGGTCGGTGGGACGGAACGTGGCGATATCGTACGGCACGCCGTCGATGAACGTGGTCTGGGTGGAGGTGTACAGCTGCTGCTGCGGCGACGGCGCGCGGAAGCCGTTCTGCACCGAGCCGCGCAGTGCGAACGCGGGCGTGAAATCGTAGCGGGCCGAGACCTTGCCCGTGTAGTTGCTGCCGAAGTCGGAGTAATGCTCGGCGCGCGCAGCGACCGACGTCAGCAGCTTGTCGGTGAGATTGGTTTCCAGGTCGACGAACGCGCCCACCGAGTGGCGGCCCTGGTCGACGGCATTGTCGGGCCGGTAGCCGACAAAGCCCTGGGCGCCGGCCCCGGCCGGCACGCCGCTGGCCAGCACGGCGCCGCCGTAGCGGTACGAATCGGGCTCGCCGGCCCACAGTTCGTAATTTTCGTAACGCACTTCCGCGCCCACCGCCACGTTCAGCGGTTTCGGCAGGAACGCCAGTTCCACGGGGCGCACGGCCGAGAAGTTACCGGCCAGCTGTTCGTAGGCGAAACCGCCCGCGTCGAACGCGGTCTTGCTGGCTGCGCCGATCGAGCGGTTGAGCGTGTTGGTGACGTCGAATGCCATCTTGTTCTTGCCGTAGGTGAGCGAGGCGTCGTAATCCCAGCCCTGCCCGCTCCAGGTGGTGCCGAACGCGGCGCTCAAGTCGGTCACGGTTGGTTCGATCACGGGCAGGTAGCCGTCCGGATACAGCGACACCAGGTTTTCATCCTGCAGCGGACGGCGGAAGAACGCGGCCGATTCCGATTCGCGCCGCTGGTAGCTGGCCCAGCCGTAGAGCTTCTGGCCGCTGGCCAGGGTCTGGCCGGCGTTGGCAAACACGGTGGCCTGTTTCAGCTCGGGATCGCCCGACCAGGTGTCGTAGCGGTTGGCGGTCAGCTCGCGCGGATCGAACGCATTGCCCACGCGCGGATAGAACTGGCGCGTGTCGTACGCGCTGCGCTCGCTGTGGTGCTGTCTTTTCAGTTCGGCAGCAACGGTCAGGAAGCCGTCGTCGCCCAGCGTAAAACCTTTCCAGCCGCCCACGGTATAGGTTTCGCCGTCGGTGCGGCTGCGGTCGGTGGGCACGGTCAGGCCCAGGCCGGCCGGTGGGGTTACCGGGTTGAAGCTGTAGTTGGTCTTGCGCACGCCACCGGTGGCGGTGAGCGCGCCGCCGCTGCGGTTTTCGCGCAGGCGGAAGTTGATCACGCCGGCAATCGCATCGGAACCATATTGGGCGGCAGCGCCGTCGCGCAGCACTTCCACCGTGTTGATGATGCCGGCCGGCAGGGTGTTGATGTCGGTCGAGGCCGAACCGCGGCCGATGGTGCCGTTGACATTGACCAGCGACGACGCATGGCGGCGCTTGGAGTTCACCAGCACCAGCACCTGGTCGGGCGCCAGGCCGCGCAGCGTGACGGGACGCACGGTGTCGGTGCCGTCGGTCAGGCCCGGGCGCGGAAAGTTCAGCGCCGGCAGGACTTTCGACAGCGACTCGCTCACTTCCGTCACGCCGTTATTGCTGAGCGTCTTGGACGAGATCACGTCCACTGCCGACGCCGTGTCGAGCACGGAGCGGTTCGAGACGCGGGTGCCGGTGACCACCACGGTCGCTTCCGGCGCGGGGGCAGAGGCGGCGTCTGCGCCGGCAGCCTGCTCCTGCGCAATGGCGCCGCCGGCGGCACACATGGCGCCGATGGCCGTGGCCAGCAGAGTACGTTGAAGATGACGTTGAACCGTGAACTTTTCCATGTGACCGACCCTTGTAGCAAATGAATGATTTTATAGGATTAACAATATAAAGATCATCCATGCTCAACGGAACGACCGTCTCGGCATAAGCTTTATTGAAAAAAATCGTTGCCCCGCAAACGATTGCAATCACCTATCCAATTGGTAAGTATCGCAATGCAGCATTTCGTTCTACATTGATACCTGCCGCCATGGCGCATGACGGGCGCGGCGTCTTACCACCGCGCCCGGCCCAATCCCGGCAACCGCCGACCAATTACTTCACAAATAAACAATTTGACGATAGATTACTTTCCTTGTAGACTCTTGCGCCTAAAGAAAGTCATCGTACGTCGTACAACTTAATCCGCTTTTACTTACCCTCCGCCACCTATGTCCAAAGAAAAAGTGAATCTTTCTCGCCGAACGATCCTCATGGCGACTGCGGCAGCCGTTCCCCTCGTTTCCGCGCCCGTGTACCGGGCCCGGGCCGAAGGCCTGGAAGGCGTCGAGCTGCAGCAATACAAGCCCGTGTTCTTCTCCGAAGCCGAGTGGGTGTTCCTGCTCGCCGCCTGCGACCGCCTGATCCCGGCCGAGGGCCGCGGCCCCGGCGCCCTGGAAACCAATGTGCCGGTCTTTATCGACCAGCAGCTCAAGAACGGCCTCGGCGACGATATCTACATGGCCGGCCCGCACCAGATCGATGCACCGGCCACCATGGGCTTCCAGCACACGCACAGCCCGCAGGACATGTACCGGATCGGCATCAAGCTGGCCCAGCAAGCAAGCCAGGCTGCGCACGGCAAGCCGTTCCAGCAACTGGCTGCCGCCGACAAGGATGCGCTGCTGACCAAGTTGCAAAAAAACGACATCGATTTCGGCGCCCTGGGCGAACCGTCGCTGAAAGCGTCGCAATTTTTCGGCCAGATGCTGGGCGACGCCAAGAACGGCTACCTGGCCGATCCCATGTACGGCGGCAACAAGGACATGAAGGCCTGGGTCGCGATCGGCTTCCCCGGCGCGCGCGCCGCCTTCACCGAATGGGTCGATACCCACAATGTCAAATATCCGCTGGGGCCAGTCAGCCTCTCCGGCAAGCGCGCTTAAGGAAACACCATGCCTAACATCACCAACGACGAAGTAGACGTCGTCATCGTCGGACTCGGCTGGGCCGGCTCCATCATGGCCATCGAACTGGCGCAGGCCGGCTTGAAAGTGCGCGCGCTCGAACGGGGACCGGACCGTCCACCGGAAGACTTCGCTTACCCGAAACCAGCCGACCAGTACGCCTACGCAATCCGCAACAAGGTGTTCGCCACCCCGCGCGACGCCGCCCTGACCGTGCGCTACAACACGGGCGAAACCGCGCTGCCCACCCGCAAATGGGGCGCGTTTGCACCGGGCACCGGCGTCGGCGGCTCCGGCCTCCACTGGACCGGCGTGCTGATCCGCCCTACCCCGACCGACATCAAGCTCAAGACGTACGCCGACCAGGCCTACCCGCGCGGCAGCCTCGACGCCGACATGCGCGTCAAGGATTTCCCGTTCACGTGGGACGAGATCGAACCGTTCTTCGACAAGTTCGACAAGATCTGCGGCCTGTCCGGCAACACCGGCAACCTGAAGGGCGTGCTGCAACCGGGCGGCGATCCGTTCGAAGGCCCCCGTTCCAGCCCGTACCCGCTGCCGGCGCTGCACGACACCTACAACAGCTCGCTGTTTGCGGCCACCGCCAAGCGCATGGGCTACCACCCGTTCCCGAACCCGTCGGCCAACGTGTCCACCGCGTGGACCAATCCGTACGGCTCGCAACTGGCGCCGTGCAACTACTGCGGCTACTGCAGCAAGTACCCGTGCCTGAACTATTCGAAAGCGTCGCCGCAGACGGCCATCCTGGACGTGGTCAAGCGCATGCCCAATTTCGACTACAAGGTCAATGCCATGGTGATCCGCGTGGACTTGCACGCCGATAAAAAAACCGCCAAGGGCGTCACCTATATCGACGAGCACAACCGCGAAGTCTTCCAGCCGGCCAAGATCGTCATCCTGTCGAGCTTCCAGTTTGCCAACGTGCGCCTGATGCTGCTCTCGGGGATCGGCAAGCCGTACGATCCGGTCACGGAAACGGGCACCATCGGCCGCAACTACGCGTTCCTGTCCAATGGCGCGGCCACCCTGTTCTTCAAGGACAAGCACTTCAATTCGTTTGCCACGGCCGGCGCCACGGGCGAGATGTTCAACGATATTTCGCCAGGCAACTTCCAGGACGGCATCAAGCTGGGCTTCCTGGGCGGCGCCAAGATTCACAGTTCGCAGGCATCGGGCGCGCCGATCGGCACCGCGCTGCCGCCGGGCACGCCGGGCTGGGGCCAGGGGTGGAAGGAAGGCATGGTCGACTGGTACGACCGCTCGATGAAAATCGGCATCACGACCACGTGCATGTCGTACCGCGGCCACTTCCTCGACCTCGACCCGACCTACAAGGACCCATGGGGCCAGCCGCTGCTGCGCATGACGTTCGACTGGCGCCAGAACGAACTGAAACTGCAGCGCTACCTGCGCGAGATCGTCGGCAACATCGCCAAGGAAATGAAGCCGGACTTCATGTCGGAAAGCTTCCTGGGCCTGGACTCGCACTGGGACATCACCAAGTACGTGTCCACCCACAACGTGGGCGGCGCCATCATGGGCGATTCGCCGCGCGATTCGGCGCTGAACCGCTACCTGCAGTCGTGGGATGTGCACAACGTCTTCGTCCCGGGCGGCAATGCGTTCCCGCAGAACTTCCAGGCCAACCCCACCGCCACCATCGGCGCCATCACGCTGTTCGCGGCGGAGGCGATCAAGAACCACTACCTGAAAAACCCTGGCCCGCTGGTGCAAGCATGATGACGAAAAAATTCGTGAAAAAATTCGCCCACTACCTGACCCTGCTGGCCGGCCTGGCAGCCAGTGCTCATGCTGCCGCTGCACCCGCAGACACGCTGGTCCAGCGCGGCGCCTACCTGGCCCGCGCCGGCGACTGCATTGCCTGTCACAGCGCGGCCGGCAAGCCGGCGTTTGCTGGCGGCCTGGCCATCGACAGCGGCCACGGCATCATCTACTCGACCAACATCACGCCCGACAAGCAGCACGGCATCGGCAACTACACCGAGCAGCAGTTTGCGGACGCGGTGCGCAAGGGCGTGAAGCCGGACGGCACCCACCTGTACCCGGCCATGCCGTACACCAGCTACGCCAAGGTGAACGACGCCGACATCAAGGCGCTGTACGCGTACTTCCAGGCGGGCGTGAAACCGTCCAACTACGCGCCGCCGGCCACCAGCATGAACTTCCCGTTCAATATGCGCTGGGGCATGGGCATCTGGAACTACCTGTTTGCCTCCGATAAGCCGTTCAAGGAACAGCCGGGTTGGAGCGCGCAAGTGCGCAATGGCGCTTACCTGGTCGAAGGCCTGGGCCATTGCAGCAGCTGCCACACGCCGCGCGGCTTTGCCATGAACGAAAAAGCGTCCGACAGTTCGGAAGCGAAGTTCCTGGCCGGCGGTGAACTGAACGGCTGGCCCGTGCCCTCGCTGCGCGGCATGACGCGCTGGAACGAAGCGGCCATCGTCGACTACCTGCAAACGGGCCGCAACAGCACGTCCGCCGTGGCCGGCGAAATGACGGCCGTGGTGGAGCACAGCACGTCGCACCTGAACGACAGCGACCTGCAGTCGGTGGCCGCGTACCTGAAAACCCTGTCGCCGGCTGCGCCGCGCACGGCCAGCGTCACGGCCCAGGGCGTGGAAGCGACCGAGAAAAAACTCAAGTCGGCCATCAACCTGACGCTGGGCGAGCGCCTGTACCTCGATAACTGCGCGGCATGCCACTTCGTGACCGGCAAGGGCGCCACCCGCGTGTTCCCCGTGCTCGACGGCGCCAGCGTGGCCAATGCGGAAAGTCCGGCAGCGCTGATCCACGTGATCATGGAAGGCGCGCGCACGCCATCGACCGACAAGGCGCCGTCGATCCTGGTGATGCCGGGCTTTGCCAAGCGCCTGGACGCCAAGGAAGCCGCAGCACTGGCCTCGTTCGTGCGCCAGGGCTGGAGCAATACCGGCGCGCCGGTGTCGGAGAAGGATGTGGCGAAGGTGCGGGAAAAGCTGAAGAAGGAGTGAGAGGTGC
>JBEVMD010000365.1:0-10158 GCA_040508835.1 Duganella sp.
CGATCGTCTGCGCCTCGATGGGGCGGCCGATATAGGATTCGATCCGGCGGATCTTGTGGCGTTCGGCGTGCGTGGCCAGGGTGAAGGCCAGGCCGCTGCGGCCTGCGCGGCCGGTACGGCCGATGCGGTGCACGTAATCTTCGGCCTGCATCGGCAGATCGAAGTTCACGGCATGGCTGATGCCTTGCACGTCGATGCCGCGTGCGGCCACGTCGGTGGCGACCAGCACGCGCACGTTGCCGCGGCGCAGGCCGTCCAGCGTGCGGTTACGGGCGCCCTGGTGCATGTCGCCATGCAGTGCGGCGGCCGAGAAACCGGCGATGTTCAGGCGGTCGGCGATGGTGTCGGCGTCGCGCTTGGTGGCGGTGAAGACCACCGCCTGGTCCAGCGACTCGTCGCGAAGCAGGTGGTCCCGCAGGCGGTTCTTGTGCGACAGGTCGTCCACGAAGTGCACGCGCTGGGTGATGTTCTCGTGGCGGTTGGTCGCGCTCATGATCTGGATCACTTGCGGATCCTTGGTGATGCGGCGCGCCATGTTGCCGACGACGCCATCCAGCGTGGCCGAGAACAGCATGGTCTGGCGGGTGTCCGGGGTGGCGGCGACGATCTTTTCGATGTCATCGATGAAGCCCATGTCCAGCATACGGTCGGCTTCGTCCAGCACCAGGATTTCCAGTTGCGAGAAGTCGATCTTGCCCGATTCCATGTGGTCGATCAGGCGGCCAGGGGTGGCGACCAGGATCTCAGGATTCTTGGCCAGCAGTTGCATCTGCTTAGGGTAAGGCATGCCGCCCAGGATCGAGACAGCCTTGATGCGGCGCAGGTTGACGCTGTATTTGTCGGTATTGCTGGTCACTTGCAGGGCCAGTTCGCGGGTAGGCGTGAGCACCAGCATCTTCGGCTGGGCAGCCTTGAAGCGTGGACGTTCGCCACGAGCGCGGGCGGCTTGCATTTCCTGGTTGGGCGTCTTGCCGGCAGCTGCCGGCTCGACTGCGAACAAACGGTGCAGCGACGGCAGCATGAAGGCTGCAGTCTTGCCGGAACCGGTTTGCGAGGATACCAACAAGTCCTTGCCTGCGATGGCCGCAGGAATAGCCTGCTGCTGCACCGGGGTTGGCGCGGTGTAGCCGGCGTCGGTCAGGGCTTTGATGATGGACGTGTTGAGACCTAGTGCTTCAAATGTCATGCTGTTCTTTCGTAAAAATCTGCGTTCACGCAAAAACGGAACGCGAAATAGCAACGCCTACCAAAACGAAATGACTCAATCAAAATCGAAAGAAATTTCGGCACAAAAGCTTTGCGCCGGGACGGTGTCAGGTGCGACACCAAAGGCGGGAGGGCTTTAGCGACATCAGGATGATGCGCAAGGGCTGCGTAGCTGCTAGTAAAAATCTTGGCTGAACAATCGGCGCCGCTGCTTGATTTGCGGCGCGCTCATTGCAGCGCACAAATGAGACTATACAGTACTTATGACGCTCTGTACAGGTACACAGTATAAATGACGACGGGAGCGCATGAATCGCGCTCCCGAATCGGAAAAGCGGGGCAGATTACAGGTAATCTTCCGCGTTCAGTCCCATCACGTGCGAGAAGCCGCCGTCGACGTAGGTGATTTCACCGGTGATGCCGGACGCCAGGTCCGACAGCATGAAGGCGGCCGTGTTGCCCACTTCGTCGATGGTGACGTTGCGGCGCAGCGGCGCGTGCGACGAGGCAAAGCCCAGCAGCTTGCCGAAGTCCTTGATGCCCGAGGCGGCCAGGGTCTTGATCGGGCCGGCCGAAATGCCGTTGGCGCGGATGCCTTTCTTGCCCAGGTTTTCCGCCAGGTAGCGTACCGACGCTTCCAGCGACGCCTTGGCCAGGCCCATGGTGTTGTAGTACGGGATGGCGCGGATGGCGCCCAGGTACGACAGGGTCAGCAGCGAAGAACCGTCTTTCAGCAGCGGCAGCGCGGCCTTGGCCATGGCCGGGAAGCTGTAGGCCGAAATGTCGTGGGCGACGCGGAAGTTTTCACGCGTCAGGCCGTCCAGGAATTCGCCGGCGATCGCTTCGCGCGGCGCAAAGCCGATTGCGTGGACCAGGCCGTCCAGTTCCGGCCAGCTTTTGCCCAGGTCGGAAAACAGCGCTTCGATCTGTTCGTCGCTCGAGACGTCGCAGTCGAACACCAGCTTGCTGTTGAATTCGGCAGCGAATTCGGTGATGCGGTCTTTAAAACGTTCGCCCACGTAGGTGAACGCCAGTTCGGCGCCTTCGCGGTGGCAAGCCTTGGCGATACCGTAAGCGATGGAACGGTTCGACAGCAAACCAGTGATGAGGATTTTTTTTCCTTGCAGGAACGCCATATTGACTCCGATTGCGACTGCGCGCCCGTGCTGGCCTAGCTGGCAGGGCGACGTCAGTGGGGGTTGTTTTGTACTGTGTGGCAAGCGATTGCCTGACACGCAAGTCCGAGATTGTAGGGCGTGTCCGCCGCGACTGCAACCATTCTTCGCAGGCCACCCCGGGTCCGGGCGCGGCCTGCGCGCCGGGCAAGTCACTATCAATTAACTAGCATGCGCGCCGCAATGGCGCCGCATTGGCGCCCAGGTGGCGCCTCGGTGGCGTCTCAGTAGCTTCTCTGTAGCGCGTCAGTTGCTTTTGCGGCGATTCTTGGCCTTGGCGGCGTCGCGCGAGACGCGTGCCTTCACCAGCGAGACCGGGCCCGACTTGCCGCCGGCAGTGGCGCCGGCGCGCTTGTAGCCGGACTTGCTGACGGTGCGCTCGGCTTCGAACGCCACGGTGGCGTTGTCGGCGATTTCGGGCGCGATGTCGGTGTAGGTGCCGGTGGCGATCTTGGGCACCAGGATGGTGGAGCCGGTCTTGAGCAGCGAGCGTTGCGGCAGGTTGTTGGCCTGGCGGATCACGTCCGGCGTGGTGTGGAAGCGCGAGGCCAGCGTGCTGATGCTTTCGCGGGCGCTGGTGATCTTGTGCACGGTCCAGGTGGACAATTCCTTGCCCCACTGCGCCAGGTTCAGGTGGAACTTGTCGGCGTTTTCCTTGGGCAGCAGGATCTTGGTCTGCTCGTCGCCGGTAATCACCGGGCGCTTGAATTGCGGGTTCAGCGCCTTGAATTCGTCGATCGACAATTCCGCCAGCTGGGCGGCGATGGTCATGTCGATGTCGCTGGTTTTATCGACGGCCGTGAAGTAGGGCGTGTTGTCGATCAGCGGCAGGCTGACCTTGTACTGGCCCGGGTTGCCGATGATGTTTTTTACCGCCTGCAGCTTGGGCACGTATTCGCGCGTTTCGGTGGGCATCAGCGGCGACAGGCTTTCGAAGTCGGTAGGCTTGCCATCGGCGCGGTTGCGGGCCACGGCGCGCTGCACCGAGCCTTCGCCCCAGTTGTAGGCGGCCAGCGCCAGTTGCCAGTCGCCAAACATATCGTACAGGCGCTGCAGGTACGTCAACGCCGCGTCGGTCGACTCCATGATGCCGCGCCGCTCGTCCTTGAACGCATCCTGCTTGAGGTTGAAGTCGCGGCCCGTGCCGGGCACGAACTGCCACATGCCGGCGGCATTGGCGCTGGAGAGCGCCTGCGGATTAAAACCCGATTCGATGAACGGCAGCAGCGCCAGCTCGGTCGGCATGCCGCGCTTTTCCAGCTCGCTCACCACGTAGAACAGGTAGAGCGAAGCGCGGGCGCTGGTGCGGGCGATGTGGTCGGGGCGGGTGCTGAACCAGGTGGCGTGGCGGGTGACCAGTTCGTTGTTCAGGTCGGGGATGGCGTAGCCGCTGCGGATGCGGCCCCATAAATCTTTTTCGTGGAATTCGTCGTCGGCCTTGGCCGGTCGGCTGGTTTTCAGCGAGGCGGCGACATCGGCGCTGGAAATTTTCGGCAGGGCGGGCAGGGTGCTGACGGACGTTGCCGTGATCGGCGTCAGGACGTTGTCGTCCTCGAGGTCCAGGTCATCGGCGTGGCTGATCGCCGGTGCTGTCAACGCCAGCATGGCCAGGGTGATGGCCAGCGCCAGGGCATGAGGGGTGGTGCGGATCGTGCGGATCGTGCAGTTACTTGCTTGCATAGTTTTCCATCGCTGTTGAGAAAACAACATCTAGTGGACCATGAAATAAACGTGGAGTGTACGAACGTCCCCGTGCCGCGTCAAGGAATATGTCAATCGCATGACGGCAAACTGTTAAAGTTGCCTGCAGATAAGCATGTAATCGCGGCACAATGCGTGAAGTATGAGTTCGGCCGCAGAGTGCGTACAATCCTTACTTTAAGCATTCAGGAAACGCATCATGACGCATCCCGCCCCCGCATCCTCCCCCGAGCACGAGGCCATCATTGCCGAGACCGTCCACTGGCTGGAAAAGGCCGTCATCGGCCTGAACCTGTGCCCGTTCGCCAAGGCCGTGCACGTCAAAAAACAGATCCGCTACGTGGTGACCGATGTGCAGACGCCCGAAGCGCTGCTGGAGAAGCTGATGGAAGAGCTCGAACACCTGGCCGAAGCGGACCCGGAAAAACTCGACACCACGCTGATCATCCACCCCAAGGTGCTGAACGATTTCGAGGACTACAACGAGTTCCTCGACGTGGCCGACGCCGCGCTGGAAGACATGGACCTCGACGGCATCCTGCAGGTGGCCAGCTTCCACCCCGACTACCAGTTTGCCGATACCGACAAAAACGATATCGAAAACTATACCAACCGCACGCCTTACCCCACCTTGCACCTGCTGCGCGAGGAAAGCATCGACCGCGCGGTGGAAGCGTTCCCGGAAGCGTCCGAGATTTTCGAGAAGAACATGGACACCATCCGCGCCCTGGGCCACGACGGCTGGGACAAGCTGATGCAGGAAAAGGCATGAGCGCAGGCGGTCACGGCGATCTGCCCGAGCGCCCGGACACGCCGTGCGTGGCGGTATGCTCCACCACGTTCGACGACGTGTGCCGCGGCTGCGGCCGCACGGTGGTGGAAGTGGCGCACTGGGTGTCCATGAGCGCCGAGCAGAAAGAGCTGGTGTGGCAGCGCATCCTGGCGCAGGGCTACCCGCGCCGCAACAAGTGACGTAGCGAAACAGCAGCGATCGGGTAGCAGCAGTTATCGGGTATCAATAGCTGCCGATGTAATCCTTCTTGCCCACTTCCAGGCCGTTGTGGCGCAGGATGTCGTAGGCGGTGGTGGCGTGGAAATAAAAGTGCGGCAGCGCGTAGTGGAACAGATAGGTCTGGCCCGTGAAGTGCTTGGTCTTCTCGCCGCTGCCGGTGGTGATGGCGCGCGTTTCGCTGCCTTCGATCTCGGCCTGCGGCACGCTGTCGATGTAGGCCAGGGTCTTCTGGATACGCTCTTTCAGGTCGGCAAACGATACCTCTTTATCTTCGTACGACGGCACGTCCAGGCCACCGAGGCGGGCAGCGGCGCCTTTGGCGAAATCGCAGGCGATCTGGATCTGGCGCGTGAACGGCAGCATGTCCGGGAACAGGCGGAACTGCAGCAGCGCGGCCGGGTCGATCTTCTTCTCGGCAGCGTGCGCTTCGGCCTTGTCGAGGATGGTGTGCAGGCTGTTGAGGATCTGCTTGAACGCTGGAATGGAAGCGGAATACATCGAAAAAGTGGTCATGGCGGTTTTCTGTGTTGACAAGGAGCCGCGATATTAGCCTGTCGCCACGTTTTTTGCTTGGCCGGCCGCTTATTCGCCGCGGTTTACGTGCATAATTCCGGAGAGTAATAATTCAATAGCCTCCTGCCACCCTCCCCACAACCATGCCTTTCCTTTTTATTAACGTCGCTTCATTGTCCATCCTCGCATGACCGGCGCCTTCCAACAATTTCGCGACCGACTGTACGGCCTGTCCCGCGCGTCGATCTATGGCGCGCTGCTGCTGGTCGTGTTCGGCGGGCTGGTGATACCGGCGGCCATTGGCAGCTATGTGCTGATCGGCGTGCACGAAAAGGAATCGGCGCGCATCGCGCTCAACGAATCGCTGCAGCGCAATGCCGACATCCTGGCGCTGGGCATGCAGGAATCGCTGTGGAACATGAATGCCGAATCGGCCCACTCGCTTGTCGAGTCCGTCATGCGCGACAAATCCGTGGTGCAGGTGCAGGTGGTCGGCCAGGCCGACACCCAGTTCATGCACGTGCACTCGCCCCGCAAGCCGGCCGGCAATATCTATCGTACCGAGCGCGACATTACGGTGCGCGGCGAGCGCATCGGCCGCATCACGGTGGAAATGGACGACGCCCGCAGCCAGCAGGACCTGCGCGAAAAACAATGGTCGTACGTGCTGGTGCTGGCCGGCCAGCTGATGGTGTCGCTGGTGCTGATCGTGCTGTTCCTGAATGCCCGCCTGATCCGCCCGCTGCGCAAGCTCAGCGGCTTTTCCGACCGCCTGTCGCGCGGCGATTTCGACACCCGGCTGACCGTGCGCGGCCACGATGAACTGGGCCGCCTGGCGCTGCAGCTCGAGCAGATGCGGGTGGCGATCAAGCACCTGTTCGAGGACATCGGCCAGCGCGAGGAGCGCTTCCGCACCATCGTCACGCAAGTGCCGGGCGCCGTGTTCCGCTTCCGGCCCGACGGGCCCATCGAGTTCGTGTCCGACGCCATTGCCGACATCTCCGGGTATCCGGCCAGCCTGTTCATGCGCGGCGCCACCGACGGCTGGACCAACCTGATCGTGCCCGACGACCGCAAGCGGCACCGCCACGTGGTGGCCGAAGCGATCGCCACCGGCAAACCGTACCAGGTGGAATACCGCATCGTGGACGCGGTCGGCACCGAGCGCTGGGTGGCGGAAAACGGCCAGCCGCAGGCCGGCGACGGCGCCGGCCTGCTGTGGGTGGACGGCATCATGGCCGACATCAGCGAGCGCAAGACCAACGAGATGCGCATCGAGGCGCTGCTGGCCGAGCAGAGCGCGATCCTCGACAACGTGATGTTTGGCGTGATGTTCGTGCGCAAGCGCCACATCGTGTCGGTCAACCGCCGCTGCGAGGAATTGTTCGGCTATCCGCCGGGCGCCATGGTGGGCGCATCGACCGCGATCCTGTTCCCCACGTCGTCCGATTTCGAATCGGCCGGCGCGCGCCAGTACCCGTCGCTGGCCGACGGCGACTACTTCAACGAGGAGCGCCACTACGTGCGCCAGGACGGCAGCTCGTTCTGGTGCATGGTGAGCGGCTACGCGCTCGATCACAAGCGGTCCAACGAGGGCAGCATCTGGGTGTACGCCGACATCACCGAGCGCAAGGAAGCGGAAGAAAAGCTGCGGCTGTCGGCCACCGTGATCGAGCATATCGCCGACGGCGTGGTGGTGCTGGACGCCCAGGGCACCATCGTCACCGTCAATCCGGCCTTCACGCAAATTACCGGCTACACGGCCGAGGAAGCGATCAACCGCGATTACACGCTCACGCGGTCGGGCCGCCACGAGCAGACGTTTTACGACGAGATGTGGCGCGAGCAGCTCGATAGCGGCTTCTGGCAGGGCGAATTGTGGAACCGCCGCAAGAACGGCGACATCTACCTGGAGTGGCTCACGGTGAGCGCCGTGCGCGACAGCCGCGGCCGCGCCACCCATTACGTGGGCGTGTTCAGCGACATCACGCGCGCCAAGGAATCGCAGGAAAAGCTCGACCACCTGGCGCACCACGATCCGCTCACGGCACTGCCCAACCGCCTGCTGTTCAACGACCGCCTGCAGCATGCACTGCAGCGCGCCACGCGCGACGGCGAGCAGCTGGCGCTGCTGTTCATCGACCTCGACCGTTTTAAAAACGTCAACGACACGCTGGGCCACCACATCGGCGACGAGCTGCTCAAGCAGGTGGCGCGGGCGCTGCTCGACCGCCTGCGCGAGGGCGACACGCTGGCGCGCCTGGGCGGCGACGAATTCATCGTCCTGCTGGAAAACGTGGGCAACCAGTACGGCCCGGCGCAGGTGGCGGAAAAACTGGTGCAGATGTTCGACCAGCCGTTCCAGGTGGCCGGCCACGAGCTGTTTGTCACGTGCAGCGTGGGCATCAGCCTGTTCCCCGACGATGCGGGCGACCTCAATATGCTGATCCGCAACGCCGACGTGGCCATGTACCAGGCCAAGGCGCGCGGGCGCAACGGCTACAGTTTTTACATGCCGTCGATGACGGGCGAGGGCGTGGAGCGCCTGCGCCTGGAAACCTACCTGCGCCGGTCCATCGAAAAGAACGAGATCTTCCTGGCGTACCAGCCGCAGGTGGAAATCGACACCGGACGCCTGATCGGCGTGGAAGCGCTGGTGCGCTGGAACCATCCCGAGCTGGGCCTGGTGCCGCCGTTCCGCTTCATCCCGCTGGCCGAGGACACGGGCTTCATCAACCAGCTGGGCGAATGGGTGCTCAACGAGTCGTGCCGGCAGATGGGCCGCTGGCAGGAAGCGGGCCTGCACGTGCCCAAGATCGCCGTCAACCTGTCGGCGCGCCAGTTCGAGCGCGGCAGCATCGTCAACCTGGTGGCCGACATCCTGCGCGAGACGGGGCTGGCGCCGCAGCGGCTGCAGCTGGAAGTGACGGAATCGGTGATCATGAACACGGGCGACGCCATGGTGTTCATCAACGATCTGCATGCGATCGGCGTGGCGCTGGCGATCGACGATTTCGGCACCGGCTATTCGTCGCTGGCGTACCTGAAGCAGCTGCCCGTGCAGACGCTCAAGATCGACCGCTCGTTCATCAAGGACATCTCCACCGACGTCAACGACGAGGCAATTGCGATTGCCATCATCCAGCTTGGCAAGAGCATGAATTTGTCGGTGATTGCCGAAGGCGTGGAGACGGAAGAACAGGCGGCCTTCCTGCTGCGCCACGGCTGCCGCCTGGCGCAGGGCTATCTGTACGGCCGGCCTTTGAGCCCGGACGACTTGCTGGCGCGCTGGCACGCGTAGTGGTAGCGGGTTGCAGATAGTGCAGCTGGTTGCAGGTAGTTGCAGGTTAGCCGACGGTAGCGGTCAGCCAGCGCTCACAGCAGGGCGTTGCGCAGCAGCGAGCGCAGGTTGCACTCGTGCTGCCAGCGCGCACGCTCTTCGCTGTTGAGGACCATTTCCGTCATCTCTTCGTCGCTCAACTCGGTCTGCGCCTGCACCAGGCGGTGCGCCAGCTTCGGATCGGGCAGCATGGTGCCGAAGAACGCCACCAGTTCGTGGTGCTGAATCAGCAGGGTGGGGAAGTTTTCCACATCGAGGTCGCCCACGATATCGGCATGGTCTTCGATGTCGATCCACAGGAACAGCTTGTCCGGGTGGCGGCCGGCCACGTCCTCGAAGCTGGCGCGGTACGACTCGCACGTGCCGCACCAGGCGGCGCACAGGCAGGCCACGATCCAGCGGTCGCCTGCCAGGGCGGCGGCGATTTCCTCGCGATTATCGGTGTTCAGGGTGATGCTGTGCATGGCGTCGTGGAACTCTTGACATTCGAAGCAAGCATTTTACATCCCGACACGGGGTCGCGCCTGCCAGCGTGACGGGTTAAAATGGGGGATGCCTACAATTTTTACCATTATTGCCATTGAAACGTCGTCCGAGGCGGCGTCGGTGGCGCTGCTGCGCGGCGATGCCGTGATCAGCCGCGTCTCGTCGGGTGTGCGCACCCATTCCCAGTCGGTATTGCCGATGGTGCAGGAGTTGCTGGCCGAAGCCGGCATTACCCTGAAAGACTGCGATGCGGTCGCCTTCGGTTCCGGTCCCGGCTCGTTCACGGGCGTGCGCACGGCCTGCGGCGTGGCCCAGGGGCTGGCGTTTGGCGCCAACCTGCCGGTGGTGCCGGTCGTCACGCTCGACGCCATGGCCCTGGCGTGCCGCCAGCAGCACGGCGCCAACGAGGTCCTGGCCGTGCTGGACGCGCGCATGGGCGAAGTGTATTGGGCGCAATACCGTTTCGACCCCGCCGCGCCGGCCATTGCCGCACCGGTGGCGGTGCAAGCGCCGGCATTGTCGGCGCCGGACGGCGTGCAGCCGGCGGGCGCGCCTGCGCTGTGCGGTAACGGCCTGGCGGCGTATCCGGACGCGTTGAATGCTGGCCATGCTGCCGGTGCCGGTGCAGCTGAGACTGAAGCTGGTGCTGGTGCTGCAGCCTATGCCGACATCATGCCCCATGCCGAGCAGATCGCCCAGCTGGCCAGCATCGCGCTGGCCGCCGG
>JBEVMD010000382.1:0-6200 GCA_040508835.1 Duganella sp.
GTCAGGTCGCGCTGCATGCGCGAGACCGGCAGCTTCTCGGCCATGTGGCGCAGCACCGCGTTGGCCAGGCCCAGGTTGCCTTCGGAGTTTTCGAAGTCGATCGGGTTGACCTTGTGCGGCATGGTGGACGAACCGATTTCGCCGGCCTTCAGTTTCTGCTTGAAGTAGCCGAGCGAGACGTAGCTCCAGATGTCGCGGTTCAGGTCCAGCAAAATCGTGTTGGCGCGCGCGAACGCGTCAAACAGTTCGGCCATGTAGTCGTGCGGTTCGATCTGGATCGTGTACGGGTTGAACACCAGGCCCAGGCGCTGCTCGATCACGGCCTGCGAGAACGCGGCCCAGTCGAACGCCGGGTAGGCCGACAGGTGGGCGTTGTAGTTGCCCACGGCGCCGTTCATCTTGCCCAGGATTTCCACTTGCTCGATACGCTTGATCGCGCGTTGCAGGCGCGCTACAACGTTGGCCATTTCCTTGCCCAGCGTGGTGGGGCTGGCGGTCTGGCCGTGCGTGCGCGACAGCATCGGCAGGTCGGCATTGGCGTGGGCGATCTCGGTCAGCCTGGCGATCACGTTGCGCAGCGACGGCAGCATCACGGTGTCGCGCGCGGCCTTGAGCATCATGCCGTGCGACGTGTTGTTGATGTCTTCCGACGTGCAGGCAAAGTGGATGAACTCGGAGGCGGCAACCAGTTCCGGCACGTCCTTCACCTGTTCCTTGAGCCAGTACTCGACGGCCTTGACGTCGTGGTTGGTGACCGCTTCGATTTCCTTGATGCGGGCGGCGTGCGCTTCGGTGAAATCGCTGGCGATCTTGTCGAGCAGGGCGGTGCCTTCGGCCGAGAACGGCTTGATTTCATCGAAGCCGGCCAGCGACAGCGCCTGCAGCCACGAGATTTCTACCTTGACGCGGTGGTGCATGAAGCCGGACTCGGACAGGATGGGACGCAGCAGATCGGTTTTACCGGCGTAACGGCCGTCCAGCGGGGACAGCGCCGACAGCGTGGAGTAAGGAGTAGTGGTCATGATCGGACGTGGAAGGGTGAATGATGCTCAAATTGCATAGAAGGCGGATTTTACCATTGGCAGCGGGCCTTCCTCCCGATGTTATACTCACTGCTGGTCTTTTCACTGAAGCGCTCCATGAAACTCATCGGTTCCCTCGCCAGTCCTTATGTCCGCAAAGTACGCGTCGTGCTGGCGGAAAAAAAACTCGACTACCAGTTCGAACTGGAAAATGTCTGGGCCCCCGATACCGCCATCAGCAAGCTCAACCCGCTGGGTAAAGTGCCCAGCCTGCTCATGGAAGATGGCAGCGTGATGATCGATTCGCGCGTGATGGTCGAGTACCTCGACACGCTCACGCCCGTGTGCAAGCTGTTGCCGCCCAACAGCCGCGACCGCGCCGACGTCAAGTGCTGGGAAGCGCTGGCCGACGGCATCCTCGATGCCGCCGTCACCGTGCGCCTCGAGCGCATCCAGCGCCCCATCGAGCAGCAAAGCGAGGAGTGGATCGCGCGCCAGCTGCGCAAGGTGCACCTGGGCCTGGCCGCGTTGTCCGAAAAACTGGGCGAGTCGCCTTACTGCGCCGGCAAGAACTACACGCTGGCCGACGTGGCCGTCGGTTGCGCGCTGGGCTGGCTCACGTTCCGCTTCCCGGACATCGCCTGGCGCGACGACTACGCCAACCTGGCGCGCCTGTTCGACAAGCTGTCCGAACGCCCGTCGTTCAAGGACACGCTGCCGGCCGCCTGAGGCATGGCAACGTCCAAGTCCCCCCCCGGCACGCCCGCCGCGGACAGCACCGCTTCCGCCACCGCCCAGCAGCGTCTGCAGATGGCCGACATTGCGCGCCTGGCCGGCGTGTCCACGTCCACCGTCTCGCGCGCGCTGTCCGGCAGCAAGCTGGTGAGCGAAGAGACGCGGGTGCGCATCATGGAGCTGGCGCGCTCGCTCAAGTACACCATCAATATCGGCGCGCAAAACCTGCGCATGAAGCAGAACCGCACCATCGGCGTGGTGATCCCGTACGACGCCAGCACGCGCCAGCACCTGTCCGATCCGTTTTTCCTCGGCATGCTGGGCAGCCTGGCCGACGCCCTGACGGAACTGGGCTTCGACATGCTGGTCTCGCGCGTGAATGCCGATGAACTGGATGCGGCCGCCGCGCCGTTCGACACGGGCCGCGTGATCGGCATCGTCCTGATCGGCCAGTGGCGCCACCACGACCAACTGAACCAGCTGGCCGCGCGCCATGTGCCCATTGTCGTGTGGGGCGCGCAACTGCCGCAGCAGCTCTATTGCACGGTCGGCGGCGACAACGTCACCGGCGGCGAGCTGGCCGTGGCCCACCTGCTGGCGGAGGGCCGCCGCCGCATCGCCTTCTTTGGCGACATCAACCTGCCGGAAGTGGGGCAGCGCTACGCCGGTTACTGCCGCGCGCTGCAAAAAGCCGGCATCGGCATCGATCCCGAATTGCTGGTGCCGGTATCGTTCCTGCCCGAGGGCGGGCAGCAGGCGGTGGAAGAACTGCTGCGCCGTGGCGTGGCGTTCGACGGCATCTTTGCCGGGTCCGACCTGCTGGCCATGAAGTCGATCAACGCCATGCGCGAGCACGGCCTGTTCGTGCCGGGGCAGGTGGCGGTGGTGGGCTACGACGACATCGAACTGGCCAGCTACTTCCATCCGCCGCTGACCACCGTCAAGCAGCCGATCCGCGAAGCCGGACGGGCGCTGGTGGCCTCGCTGCTGGAACTGATCGAAGGCCGCGAAGCGCCGTCGCTCCAGTTGCCGACCTCGCTGGTCGTGCGGGGCAGCAGCCGGACGGTGTGACGGTTGTGGGATTTATGCAACCGATTGCATTTTATTTTTGCTGCGGTGCAGCACATTCTCCCTTGTTAGCCTGAGATCCGTCATTCCCGCGCAGGCGGGAATCCAATTCTGTGACTTCGTCGACAAATTAGATCCCTGCCTGCGCGGGGATGACGATTCGGCGGTCCCGGATCGGGCATGCTGCACCGCGTTATGCAATCGTTTGCATTAAAACCCGTTCCAGTGAATAATGGCATATCTGCTTAATAATAAAGCAGAGCAAAACGACAACAACACTGGAGACACCATGACCCACCGCATCCCCCAACTGGGCGGCATTGCCGCAGCCGTCGCGACCGCCATGCTGCACCTGGGCGCCCACGCCCAGGAAGCTGCCGCACCCGCTCCCGCCGATGGCCTCAACATGGAACGCGTGGTCGTTACCGGCACCACGCTCGGCTCGTCCAAGATGAAGTCCAGCGTGTCGATCAGTACCCTGGAAGCGGACGCCATCCGCAATGCCGCGCCCCTGAGCGCGGCCGAAGTGCTGCGCGCCGTGCCGGGCGTGCGCGCCGAGTCGTCCGGCGGCGAAGGCAATGCCAACATCACCGTGCGCGGCGTGCCGGTATCGGCCGGCGGCGCGCGCTACGTGCAGATCCAGGAAGACGGCCTGCCGGTGCTGCAGTTCGGCGACTTCAACTTCACCACGCCCGACAGCTTCGTCAAGATCGACGGCACGCTCGACCACCTGGAAGTGGTGCGCGGCGGTTCCGCGTCCACCCTGGCCACCAACGCGCCGGGCGGCATCATCAACTTCATCACCAAGACCGGCGAGGAAAAGGGCGGTCGCGTTGCGATCAGCCGGGGCCTGGGCTACGACGAAACCCGCTACGACTTCGACTACGGCGCGCCGCTCTCCGACCGGACGCGCTTTTTCATCGGCGGTAACTACCGCACCGGCGAAGGCGTGCGCGATACGGGCATGAGCACGGCCAGCGGCGGCCAGATCCGCGGCAACCTCACGCACGATCTCGATCACGGGTTTATCCGCGTCTCGTTCAAGCACCTGGACGACAAAACCCCCACCGCGCTGCCGGTGCCGGTGCGCACGGTGAACGGCCAGATCACGGAAATCCCGGGCATCGATCCGCGCACGGTGAGCTTCTATTCGCCGTACTGGACGCGCGACGTCACGCTCTCGAAAAACAACACGCCCGTCTCGACCGACGTCAACGACGGCCTGCATGTCAAGAGCAACACGCTGGGCCTGGAAGGTTCGTTCGACCTGGGCGACGGCTGGAATTTGTCGAACAACTTCCGCACCGCCGACAACAGCGGCCGCTTTACCGGCATCTTCGCCGGCAACAGCGGCGCCACCGGCAACTACACGTTCGCCACCGGCCCCAATCGCGGCCAGGCCTATAACGGCCTGGCGTTTTCCGCCGTGGTGTTCAACACGTCCATCGACGACGCGGGCAATACCCTCAACGACACCAAGCTGTCCAAGACGTTCAAACTGGCCGATGGGTCCAAGCTGACCACGACGGCAGGCCTGTACCTGTCCAACCAGAAGCTGGCGCTGACCTGGAACTTCAACGAGTACCTGATGCAGGCCAGCGGCGACAAGCCGGCCTTGCTCTCCAATGGCACCACTACCGGCGCCACCACCGGACTCACCCCGGGCCTGGTGGGCGCTGCGTTCGGCGGCTGCTGCGCGCGCGCCGTGGACATGGAGTACAAGACCACGTCGCCTTACCTGAACGTGGGCTATGAAACCGGTCCGCTCAATCTGGACGCGAGCGTGCGCCAGGACCGCCAGAAAGCCACCGGCACCGCCAACCAGGCCTCGGCCAGCACGGCCGCCAATGCCGTCACCGGTTTGCTGTACAGCCCTGCCACCGAGCAGATGGTCAACTACAAGGTCGATCACACGTCGTATTCGGTGGGCGGCAATTACCGCATCACCGGCAACCTGGCGGCGTTTGCGCGCGTGAGCGACGGCGTGGCCTTCAATGCGGACCGCATCCTGTTCGGCACCCCGCTCGATGGCAGCGCGCCGATCAACATCAACACCGTCCGGCAGCTGGAAGGCGGCGTGAAATGGCGCAGCGGCGGCGTCAGCACGTTTGTGACCCTGTTCCAGGCCAAGACCGACGAGAGCAATTACGAAGCCACCACCCAGCGCAGCACGTCCAACCAATACGACGCCAAGGGCGTGGAACTGGAAGGCGCCTACAGCATCGGGGGCTTGCGCATCACGGGCGGCGCCACGTACACCCATGCCGAAATCACCGGCACGGCCGCTGCCGACGTGGCCAATATCGGCCACACGCCGCGCCGCCAGGCCAAGTGGATCTACCAGGTGGCGCCCACCTACACCTTCGGCAACGCCACCATCGGCGCCAGCGTGATCGGCACCGGCAAGTCGTGGGGCGACGATGCGCACACCATTACCATGCCGGCCTATAAGGTGGTCAATGCGTTCGTCAATTACCGCGTGACGGAACAAGCCACGGTGGCGGTCAGCGCCAACAACCTGTTCAACAAGATCGGCTACACCGAAGTGGAAAGCGACGGCCACGCCGCGCGCTCGATCTCCGGCCGCGCCATCAAAGCGACTGTCTCCTATGCTTTCTGATGATGTTACGGACCGCCTGCTGGCGGTCCTCCCCGAAGCACTGCGCCCGCAGGCGGCAAAACGCCTGGCCGCCAGCGCGCCCGTGCTGCACCGGTTGCTCGCCGGTCTGTATGGCAACCATCCGGGGTTCGACGGCTGGTACGGCGACTTGATGGAAGCCCTCGGCCACCTGCATGCGCAGCGCTCGCCCGATCTGCATGCGCTCGATGCGCAGCGCGCTGCGCAGCCGGACTGGTTTCTCAGCCAGCGCATGCTCGGGTACTGCACCTACGTGCAAAAGTTCGGCGGCGATTTGCGCGGCGTCGCGCAGCGCATCCCGTACCTGCAGGAGCTGGGCGTGACGTACCTGCACCTGCTGCCATTCTTGCGTCCGCGCGCGGGCGAGAACGACGGCGGCTTTGCCGTCACGAGCTTCGATGACGTCGATCCCGCGCTGGGCAGCAACGCCGACCTGCAGGCGCTGACCGCCCAGTTGCGCGACGCCGGCGTGAGCCTGTGTTCGGACCTGATCCTCAACCACGTGGCCGACGACCACGCGTGGGCCCTGGCCGCCAAGGCCGGCGACGCGCAAGCGCGTGCGCGCTTCCACGTGTTCCCCGACCGCGACCTGCCGGATCTGCACGAACGCACGCTGGGCCAGGTGTTTCCGCAAGTCGCGCCGGGCAATTTTACGTACGTGGAAGCGGCCGGCGGCTGGATGTGGACCACGTTTTACCCGTACCAGTGGGACTTGAACTGGTCCAACCCCGAGGTGT
>JBEVMD010000384.1:0-15774 GCA_040508835.1 Duganella sp.
AGCGGCGTCTTGTCCCAGTCGATAGTCTCGAGGTAATCGCGCACGTACTGCTTGTCGTACGACGGCGGCGACATGCCGACCGTGTAGGAATCGGCCGGCCAGAAGCGCGACGAGTCGGCGGTCAGCACTTCGTCCATCAGGTGCATGACGCCATTGTCGTCCAGGCCGAATTCGAACTTGGTGTCGGCGATGATGATGCCGCGCGAGGCAGCGTATTCGGAGGCTTCGGTGTACAGCTTGATGGCGACTTCGCGCATTTTAGCGGCCAGTTCGGCGCCGATGCGGCTTTCCATGTCGGCGAAGCTGATGTTCTCGTCATGCTCGCCCATCTCGGCCTTGGCCGCCGGGGTGAACAGCGGTTCCGGCAGCTTGTCGGCCTGGCGCAGGCCGGCCGGCAATTCGATGCCGCAGATGGCGCCGCTTGCCTGATAGTCCTTCCAGCCCGAACCGATGATGTAGCCGCGCACGACCGCCTCGACCATGATCGGCTTGAGGCGCTTGGCGACCACGGCGCGGCCGCGCACCTGCTCCACTTCGTCCGGAGCGACCACGGACTCGGGCGCGATGCCGGTCAGGTGATTGGGCACGATGTGGCCCAGCTTCTCGAACCAGAAATCGCTCATCTGGTTCAGTACCATGCCCTTGCCGGGTATCGGTTCGTTCATGACCACGTCGAACGCGGACAGGCGGTCGGTGGTGACGATCAGGATCTTGTCGTCGCCGACAGCGTAGTTGTCGCGGACTTTGCCGTGACCGAGCAGTGGCAGGGAGGAGATGGAGGACTGGTAGAGGGCGTTCATAGCTAGCACTTAGTGTTATTAAAAGCGAAACCGGCGGAAAGCAACGCTCTCCGCCGGTCGAGAACTCACGGGTCAGTGGCCCCGTTGCAGACAGGATTTTACTTCACAATTTGCGACAGCTCGCCGGCCTTGTAACGCTCGGCCATTTTTTCCAGCGTCACTTGCTTGATTTTCGACGCCTGGCCGGCGCAACCGAATGCTTCGAAACGGGCGCGCACGACTTGCTCGGCAGCCAGGCGGGCCGGCTTCAGGTAGTCGCGCGGATCGAACTTCGACGGGTTCTGGAACATGAACTGGCGGATCGCGGCCGTCATGGCCAGGCGGATGTCGGTGTCGATGTTGATCTTGCGAACGCCGTGACGGATGCCTTCCTGGATTTCTTCGACCGGCACGCCGTAGGTTTCCTTCATGTCGCCGCCGAACTCGCGGATGATGGCCAGCAGCTCTTGCGGCACCGACGACGAACCGTGCATCACCAGGTGGGTGTTCGGAATGCGCGCGTGGATTTCCTTGATGCGGTCGATGGCCAGGATGTCGCCGGTCGGCTTGCGGGTAAACTTGTAGGCGCCGTGCGAGGTGCCGATGGCAATGGCCAGCGCGTCGCACTGGGTTTGCTTGACGAAGTCGGCAGCCTGGTCGACGTCGGTCAGCAGCTGTTCGCGGGTCATGGTGCCGTCCGCGCCGTGGCCGTCTTCCTTGTCGCCCTTCATGGTTTCCAGCGAACCCAGAACGCCCAGTTCGGCCTCGACGGTCACGCCGATCGAGTGCGAGAATTTCACGACTTCGCGCGACACGGCCACGTTGTATTCGTACGACGCGACCGACTTGCCGTCCGCTTCCAGCGAACCGTCCATCATCACCGACGAGAAACCGGAGCGGATCGCGGCCATGCAGACTGCCGGCGACTGGCCGTGATCCTGGTGCATGACGACGGGAATGTGCGGATACGCTTCGATGGCAGCGTCGATCAGGTGACGCAGGAACGCTTCGCCGGCGTATTTACGCGCGCCAGCCGAGGCTTGCATGATGACCGGGCTGTCGAGCGCATCGGCAGCAGCCATGATGGCTTGCACTTGTTCCAGATTGTTGACGTTGAAAGCAGGAATGCCGTAACCATTTTCAGCAGCATGGTCCAGCAGTTGACGCATCGATACGAGGGACATGGTATGTACTCCAAACAATTAAAAAAAAAACCTTGCCGGAGCCAGGGTGGGCACATGCGACCCATGCACCCCACCGTCATTCCCGCGCAGGCGGGAATCCAATGCTGCGGGCGCACCGCCGTTCATTGCATTCCCCACCGACGCGACAACCGCATCCGGACTTACTTATTTACTACCTGACCGACCTTGACGATCCGCAGCGCATTGGTGCCGCCGGCGTACCCCATGCGGGAACCCCAGGTGACCACGATGATATCGTCCTTCTTGACGATGCCGCGCGCCACCAGCAACTCTTCCGCCTGCTTCATGACGGTGGCGCTGTCGCCGGCCTGCGCCAGGTTGAACGCCTTGACGTTGCGGTACAGCGCCGCCTTGCGTTCGGTCACCACGCTGGGCGTGAGCGCATAAATCGGCGTGTCGATGTTATGACGGCTCATCCACAACGCGGTGGAGCCGGACTCGGTCAGCGCCACGATGGCCTTCACCGCCAGGTGATGCGAGGTAAACAACGCAGCATACGCGATCGACTGGTCGATGCGGGTAAAGGTGGCGTTCAGGAAATCGGCGTCGAGCTTGTTGTACTCGGACTGCTCGGCTTCCACGCAAATGGCCGCCATCATTTCCACCGTTTCGATCGGGTAGCGGCCCGAGGCCGTTTCCGCCGACGTCATCACCGCATCGGTGCCGTCCAGCACCGCGTTGGCCACGTCCGATACTTCGGCGCGCGTGGGCACGGCGTTGAAAATCATCGATTCCATCATCTGCGTGGCCGTGATGGCCAGCTTGTTCGATTCGCGCGCCATGCGGATCATGCGCTTTTGCAGCGCCGGCACCGCCGCGTTGCCCACCTCGACCGCCAGGTCGCCGCGGGCGACCATGATGCCGTCGGACGCGTCGAGGATTTCCTGCAGCACCGGTATCGCTTCGGCGCGCTCGATCTTGGCGATCATCATCGGCTTGTGGCCGTACGGCTCGCCGGCGATATTGGCCAGCTGGCGCGCCATTTCCATGTCGGTGGCGCTTTTCGGGAACGAAATCGCCAGGTAGTCGCACTGGAAGCTCATCGCCGTCTTGATGTCTTCCATGTCCTTGGCCGTCAGCGCCGGCGCGGTCAGGCCGCCGCCCTGGCGGTTGATGCCCTTGTTGTTGGACAGCTCGCCGCCGATCTTGACGGTGGTATAAATCTCGCTGCCGATCACCTGGTCGACCACCAGCACGATCAGGCCGTCGTTGAGCAGCAGCTTGTCGTCGGGACGCACGTCGTGCGGCAGCGCCTTGTAGTCGAGGCCCACGCGTTCCTGGTTGCCCAGCTCGCCGTTCTCGCCCCACTTGGCATCCAAAATGAATTTGTCGCCGGCCACCAGTTCGATCTTGCCGTTTTCAAACTTGCCGACGCGGATTTTCGGGCCCTGCATGTCCGCCATGATCGCCACTTCGCGGCCGCACTCGGCAGCGGCTTCGCGCACCAGGCGGGCGCGGTCGATATGATCCTGCGCCTTGCCATGCGAGAAGTTGAGGCGGACCACGTCCACCCCGGCGCGGATCATCTTGACCAGCACGTTGAAATCAGTAGAAGCGGGGCCGATCGTGGCGACAATTTTGGTGCTACGGGACATAGTATTCCTTGAGCGTTGGTCATGCGGACAGCTTCCGCCGCGGGCGAAAACCAGGAAAAGACTGCGAACTGTGGGAACTGATGTAGTCAAACTACAAAAACTTGTAGCAAACTTTCAAAAAATCTCGGCTCCCACTGACATTGCAGCAATTTTACTGGGAAATCACTACACGCACGACCGTGCTAATTACTAAATTTTGCCGTGAAAATTTATTGCGCTGCAGCGCGCTGGGTCAGAATTTCCACTGCAGGCAGGGTTTTACCTTCCAAAAATTCCAGGAACGCGCCGCCACCGGTCGAGATATAACCGATCTTGTCCGTGATGTCGTACTTGGCAATCGCGGCCAGCGTATCGCCGCCGCCGGCAATCGAAAACGCCTTCGACTGGGCAATCGCCAGCGCCAGCGTCTTGGTGCCTTCGCCAAACTGGTCGAACTCGAACACGCCGACCGGGCCGTTCCAGACGATGGTGCCGGCCGCGGCGATCTGCCCCGCCAGCTGGGCGGCGGTTTTCGGGCCGATGTCGAGGATCATGTCGTCGTCCGCCACGTCGGCCACGTCCTTGATGGTGGCGACAGCGGTGGCCGAGAATTCCTTGGCGCAGACCACGTCCACGGGAATCGGCACGGTGGCGCCGCGCTTGGCCATGATGTCGATGATGGCGCGGGCTTCTTCCACCAGTTCATTTTCCACCAGCGACTTGCCGATGTTCAGGCCCACGGCCTTCATGAAGGTGTTGGCAATGCCGCCGCCGACGATCAGGTTGTCCACCTTGTCGGCCAGCGCTTTCAGGATCGACAGCTTGGACGAGACCTTGGAGCCGGCCACGATGGCCAGCAGCGGCCGGGCCGGGGCGCCCAGCGCCTTGCCCAGCGCGTCGAGCTCGGCAGCGAGCAGCGGACCGGCCGCAGCCACGGGCGCGAACTTGGCGATACCGTGGGTGGACGCCTCCGCGCGGTGCGCGGTGCCAAACGCGTCGTTGACATAGATGTCGCACAGCCTGGCCATCTTCTGCGCCAGTTCGTCGGCGTTTTTCTTCTCGCCCTGGTTCACGCGCACGTTTTCCAGCAGCACCACCTGCCCCGCTTGCAGGTCTTGCAGGTTGGCGCCGTCGACCCAGTCCTGTTTCAGTTCGACCGGCTGGCCCAGCAGTTCGGACAGGCGCTTGGCGACCGGCGCCAGGCTGTCTTCCGGCTTGAACGCGCCTTCGGTCGGGCGGCCCAGGTGGGACGTGACCATGACCTTGGCGCCAGCGGCAGCAGCGGCGCGGATGGCGGGAACGGAAGCGCGTATGCGCGTATCTTCGGTGATATTGCCCGCATCATCCTGCGGCACGTTCAAGTCGGCACGGATGAACACGCGCTTGCCCTGCAGGGCATTTTGGTCGATCAGATCTTGCAGGCGGATGAAGTTCAAAACAGCGGACATGGCGACCCATTGGTTGAGTTGGAAGAAGGCGCTATTCTACCGCATGGTCCCCGTGATTTAATTGTTATTAAAATACAGGAACCAGGGTCGGAGCAAGTCGTAGTGCCGTGAAGCACATCATGCCAAACACGATGGTTTGCAGCATATTGCGACGCAGCAAAAAAAACATCGTAGCGGCGATACCGGAGAGCAATTTGATATTGCTCAAGTCGAACACGACCGCGCCCTGGCCGGACAACAACAGGTCCGGCGCGATGATCGCCGCCAGCGCGCACGCCGGCGCGTAGCGCAGCATCTCCTGCACCCGCTTGGGGATGGTGATATGGTGGCCGATCAGCCAGAACGAGCTGCGCGCAGCGGCGGTTGCCAGCGCCAGCACGCCGATCACGACCCAGATTTCCCAGTCAGCCATGCCGGCCTTTCCATTTGTCGAGGGCGGACGCCACGACCATGGCGGTCACCATGCCCACCACCACTGCCGCCAGCAAGCCCAGTTTATAAGGCAGGCGCGCGGCCACCACCGCAACAATGCCCGAGACCACCACCCCGCACAGCGCGGCGCCCCCGGCAATCAGGGGAATCATCACGCACAGGATGGCCAGCGTGCCGGCAAACCCGAGTCCCCATTCCGGCGGCACGGTGCTGCCCAACAATATCCCCGCAATCGAGCCCACCTGCCACGAGCCCCAGTTGGGATAGATCAGGCCTTTCAGGTAAGACAGCTTGCCCGCCTGCGGCGCTTCGGACGGATATCTCTGCAGGAACAGCGCCACCGTCAGGTCGCCGGACACATAACCGAGCAGCAGCCGCTGGCGCCACGGCAGGTGCGAAAAATGGGGCGCGAGCAGGGCCGAGAAAATCACGAAGCGCAGGTTGACCACCAGGGCGGTCAGAAAAATCACCGAGATCGGCGCGCCGGTGGCGATCAGCGGCAGGGCCGCCAGTTGCGCCGAGCCGGCAAACACCAGCAAGGTCATGGTGAGCGCCTGCGGCACCGTCAGGCCGGACTTGACCATGGCGATGCCCACCACGAAGCCCCAGGCGGCAATGCCGAACAGCGTGGGCAGGCCGGTGCGCACGGCGTCGCGCCAGACCTCGGGGTGGTGCCGGTCTTCGGGCAGAACGGCGGCAGTGGCGGAGCGGAATTCGGTCATGGTGTGGGTGTGGCATTCCTGCCACATAGCAGGGCGCACCGGGATGGAAGCGGCGCTATTTTACCGATGATTTTTGCGCAATGCGCGAATCCGTTAAAATCGTGGTTTTCCCTTGCCTCCGGAGCACGCATAACATGACCGCCAACAACACGACACCCGCCACCGCCGTAGAACTCGAAGGCAAGGATCTGCCGGCGCACTGCCCCAACCCGGCCATGCCGCTGTGGTCGTCGCACCCGCGCGTGTTCCTGGAATTCGACCACCACGGCGAAGCCAAGTGCCCATACTGCGGTACCGCCTACCGCCTGAAGCCAGGCACCGTGGTCGCCCACCACTGATCTTCCGGACGCTGCCGCATGCCTACCCGACGCGTCAAACAGATGAACGGCAGCGCTGCCGAAACCGAAGCCGCCTTCTACGACGCGCTCAACCGCGCCGACGTGGAAGCGCTGATGGCCCTGTGGGCCGATGACGACGAGATCGTCTGCATCCACCCGGGCGGCCAGCGTTTGATCGGCCACGCCGCCATCCGTAGCTCGTGGGAAGCCATCCTCGAGGCGGGCGGCCTGCACATCCTGCCCTCGCAGCTGCACGAAACCCATACTCTGATGAGTTCGGTACACACGGTGGTGGAAGGCACGACCGCCGCCAGCGGCGAGCCGGCCCACCTGGTCGCCACCAATGTCTACAGCAAAACGCCGCGCGGCTGGCGCATCGTGCTGCACCACGTCTCGATTGCGCCCGGCGCCGTGCCAACCGACCCCAACGCGCAAATCCTGCACTGATCCGTGAACTACCCTGCGCCGTGGTGGCTGCCCAGCGGCCACCTGCAAACCATCTATCCCGCCAAGTGCATTGCCAAGCCAGCCGTGCGCTACCGGCGCGAACGCTGGGACGCGCCCGACGGCGATTTCGTCGATGTCGATTTCGTCGACGGCCAGCCGGGCCGCCCGCTGGTCGTGCTGTTCCACGGGCTGGAAGGCTCGTCCGACAGCCACTACGCGCGCGCCCTGATGGCCGAGGTGGCCCGGCGCGGCTGGTCCGGCGCCGTGCCGCATTTTCGCGGGTGTTCCGGCGAAGCCAACCGCGCCCCGCGCTTCTACCACTCGGGCGACGCTGCCGAGGTGGACTGGATCGTGCGCCGCCTGCACGCACGCCACGCCGCGCACGGCGGCAAGTTCTATGCCGTGGGCGTTTCGCTGGGCGGCAACGCCCTGCTGCGCTGGCTCGGCGAATCGCAGCACCAGGCCGACTTTATCGACGCCGCCTGTTCCGTCTCGGCGCCGCTGGACCTGGCGCAGGGCGGCGCCACGCTCTCGCGCGGTTTCAACATGGTGTACACGCGCATGTTCCTGCAAACGCTCAAGCCCAAGTGCATCGCCAAGCTCGAACAGTTCCCCGGCCTGTTCGACCTCGACGCGCTGCACGGCGCGCGCGACCTGTACGCGTTCGACAACGTCGTCACCGCGCCCCTGCACGGCTATCGCGACACCGACGACTACTGGGACCGGGCCAGCGCCAAGCACGTGCTCAACGATATTACCGTGCCCACGCTGGTGCTCAACGCCAGGAACGACCCGTTCCTGCCCGGGCGCCACCTGCCGCACCGTGCGGCGCCAAATGTCGTCCTCGACTATCCTGACCACGGCGGCCACGTCGGCTTTGCCGTGGGCGGCCTGCCCGGCAAGCTCGACTGGCTGCCGCAGCGCCTGCTCCACTTCCTGGATGGCGCCAGCGATCGTGCGCACCGCACTGGAAACAACAGTGTAAACAACAGCGGAAACATCAACCATGGATGACATCGTCAAGCAAGCCCTGGCCAAGTGGCCCAACGTGCCCTACTGCTACGGCTGGCTGGCGCTCGACGCGCGCGGCAACTGGCGCATGCGCGACGAACGCGCCCAGCACCTGGACCTGCCCGGCGACAAGCTCACCAATGCTGCCCTGGTCGGTTTCATCACGCGCAATTACGCTGCCGACGAACGCGGCTGCTGGTATTTCCAGAATGGCCCGCAGCGCGTGTATGTGACACTGGAAGCGACGCCGTTCATCGTGCGCACCGACCCGGCCGCCGGCTGGCTGCTGCACACGGGCGCGCCGCTGGGCCCCATCGAACAGGCGGCTTTGACGGACGCGGGCGCCCTGATCCTGGTCGGCGGCAACGGGGTGGCGCAACTGGACGACCGCGATTTTGCGCAGGTGCTGCCGCTGCTGCAGCTCGACGGCGCCGCTGCCGGCGACGACGCCTTGATGCACTGGCTCGAACATCCGCAAGGCCGGCTCACGCTGGCGGACGGCGGGCGCCGCATCGCCATCGCCCCCGTGGCCGCTGGCGACGTGGCGCAGCGCTTCGGCTTTGTCAGCGCACCAGCCGCTCCGGCATAAGGTCCGATTTCTGGCGCAGGCGGTCGAACGGATCGCCGCCCTGACGCAGGCGGCCGAACGGGTCGGTCGATTCCTGGTCGGCGCCGCTGCCCAGGCCACTACCGCTGTTGCCGCTGGCGCCATTGCCGCTGCCGCTGCGCAATTCCGCCTTGAACGCAGGCTGTAGCGCCAGGTCCTTCTTGCCCTTGTCGCCCATCGCTTCGCGCTGGCGCGCCTGCCAGTCGCGTTCGCGCGCATCGATCAGCGCCTGGTCGTAGAACGACGCATCGGGCGCCTTGCGTGCGTAGCCGAGCTGGTCGAGCGCGGACAAGGTGCCGCCCTGCAGCATGTACGATTCCGCCAGCGCGATGTGCTGCAGCGCGATCTTGCCCTGCTTGGAATACACCTGCGCCAGGTAATCGAACACTTCCGGCTCTTCCCGGTACAGCTGCGCCTGGTCGCGCAGGAAGCTGCCCGCCTCGTCGTACTTGCCGGCGGCAATCAGCGCTTCCGCATACAGGTGGGCGATGCCGCGCGACAGCGGGAATTTCTGGTGCGCCGCTTCGGCCTCGGCGACGCCCTGGGCGATGGCCGCGTGGTCGTCGGTCTGCGCCAGCTTGATCTCGATCGACGTGCTGACGAAAATCGCATCCGACGACGGCTTGGGCGCGGCGCTGAAAGTGCCCGGCGACGGCGCCTTGTTGAAGGTGCCGCGGGCCTTGTCCAGCCACAGCTGGGCGTTGGCCGTATCGCCCTTCTTGAGCGACCAGAACGCCATGCCGTACTGGCCGGCCGTCAGCTGCAGGCGGTTTTCCTGCTTCATCTGTTCTTCGAAGAACAGCTTGACTTCGTTCATCTCCTGCGCGCCCTTGGCCTGCAGCACGCGCGCGCGCGAGCGCACCAGGTAAAAGTCGAGGCTGTCGACGCGCTGCTTGTACGGCTGGTCGCGGATGCGGGCCTGGATGTCGGCAATGCGCTCGGTGGTGAGCGGGTGGGTTTGCAGGTAAGCCGGCACCAGGTCGCTGTAATTGCGCGTGGCCGACTGCATGCGCTGGAAAAACGCCACCATGCCGGTGGTGTCGAAACCGGCCTCGCCCATGATCTGGAAACCGATGCGGTCGGCTTCGCGCTCGGCATCGCGGCCGAAATTGAGCTGGCGTTGTATTGCCAGGCCCTGTCCGCCCAGGAACACGCCCATGGCCGCGTCGCCGCCGGCGCGCGAGGCCAGCGCCGCCAGGATCATGGCCGCCAGCGGTATCAGCGCATCCTGCTTCTGCTGGCCGATGGACCGGGCGATATGGCGCTGCGCCACATGGCCGATCTCGTGGCCCATCACCGACGCCAGCTCCGACTCGCTTTGCGCGGCCAGCAGCAGCCCCGAGTGCACGGCAATAAAGCCGCCGGGCAAGGCGAACGCGTTCAGTTGCGGGTCGCGCACGGCAAAAAAGTAATAATCGAAATTGGCCTCGCCGCGCGCACCGGGCCGGGCCGCCACCAGCGCATTGCCGAAGTTGTTCAGGTATTCGAGGATGGGACCGTCGTCGAGAAAATCGTTGTCGCGGCGGATGTCGCGCATGATCTCTTCGCCGATCTTGCGCTCGGTGATGGGCGACAAGTCCTGGCGCTCGGCGTCGCCCAGCGCCGGCAGATTGGGAATGCGGGCGGGCGCGAGCACGTTTTGCGCCATGGCCAAGGGCATCGCGATCAATAAGGCCGCTGCCACCATGCGCACACGCAGGGACCGGCGGGACTTGGTAGGGAGGGAACGTTTCGATTTCACGGTGCTATGATACCCGCAACCGGGGCGCCGGCGCACAGCGCGCATGCGATCCCCGATACACCCCATTCATTTGCTGCCAATTTCACCATCCATGACCGATAACACTCCCCCCGCCGACCACCTGACCCACTTCGACGCCACCGGCCAGGCCCACATGGTCGACGTGGGCGCCAAGGCGGAAACCCACCGCATCGCCGTTGCCAGCGGCACCATCCGCATGAAACCCGAAACGCTGGCGATCATCGTGGGCGGCACGGCAAAAAAAGGCGACGTGCTGGGCATCGCCCGCATTGCCGCCATCATGGCATCCAAGCGCACCAGCGACCTGATCCCGCTATGCCACCCGCTGGCATTGACGCGCGTGACGGTGGATTTCGACATTGACGCCGCCAATTCCAGCGTGCACTGCACGGCGCAAGTGGAAACCTTCGGCAAGACGGGCGTGGAGATGGAAGCGCTGACCAGCGTGCAGGTCGGGTTGCTGACCGTGTACGACATGTGCAAGGCGGTGGACCGGGGCATGGTGATGTCCGACATCCGCGTGATGGAAAAGCATGGCGGCAAGTCGGGGGACTGGAGCGTCACGAGCTAGACGTTTTGCCAGGCGCACCAATCGGCGAAACCTGGGCGTTTGCTGCGGGAATGACGATATCCGTCATCGTCATTCCCCCTGGCGATCAGGTCTTGTTGTTTTTGGTCAGCGCTTCCAGTGCGGCCTTGTTATCGGTGGTGCTGATGGTGGTGCTCACAGTCCACGCCAGGTTGGTGGCGCCAGCGGCAATCACCGGGGTATAGGTCACGGTTTTGCCATTGAGTCCGGAGCCCACGCCGTCGGCCAGCGTCAGGACGATCACGCCATTGGTGATGGTGCCGGAGGCAACTTCCTTGGTGGCGGTAATCGCGGCCGGTACGCCGTTCTGGCCGGCGTCGCAACCGTCGAGTACGCCGCCTGCTTCCTGCGCGCACAGCGCCACGGCTGTTTTGGCCGAGTCGGCTGCTGCCTGGACGTTGGCGATCTTGGCTTTCACGGTGTAGTCGCTGTAGGCGGGAATTGCCACGGCGGCCAGGATGCCGATAATGGCCACCACGATCATCAGTTCGATCAGGGTAAAGCCGGCCTGGGCCTGGGATTGCATGGATTTCAGGGAAGTCATCGGTTTCATGTTTGCGTCTCCGGTTGAGATGAAGGTCGTGCCACCTCCCCGTTATCGCAATTGACGTGCCAGCGCCCGCCCCGGGCCAGGCCGCAAAAAATGGGCTGAAACCTGCCGTTTTTTGTCAGTCGCGCGGGCGCGATTTGTCAGCGCTGACAATTTTCGTCACTGACAAATCCATAGCAAAAAAAAGGGGGAGCACGCAGCTCCCCCTTTTTCATACCAACGTCAACCTGTCTGAATTACAGCATGGCTTTCAGCAGACGCGCCATTTCCGACGGGTTCTTGGTGACGGTGATGCCGCAAGCTTCCATGATTTCCAGTTTGGCTTGGGCGGTATCGGCGCCGCCGGAGATCAGCGCGCCGGCGTGGCCCATGCGCTTGCCCGGAGGAGCGGTGACACCGGCGATGAAGCCGACCACTGGTTTTTTCATGTTGTCCTTGATCCAGTAAGCCGCGTTGGCTTCGTCCGGGCCGCCGATTTCGCCGATCATGATGACCGCGTCGGTATCAGGATCGTCGTTGAACATCTTCATGACGTCGATGTGCTTCAGACCGTTGATCGGGTCGCCGCCGATACCGACTGCCGACGATTGGCCCAGGCCCAGTGCGGTCAGCTGACCCACTGCTTCATAGGTCAGGGTGCCCGAACGCGACACGACGCCGATACGGCCCTTTTTATGGATGTGACCTGGCATGATGCCGATCTTGATTTCGTCAGGGGTGATCAGGCCTGGGCAGTTAGGGCCCAGCAGCAGGGTTTTCGAACCGGCTTTGGCCATGCGGTCTTTCAGCGCCATCATGTCGCGCACTGGAATGCCTTCGGTAATGCAAATGGCCAGGTCCAGTTCAGCTTCGACAGCTTCCCAGATCGCGGCAGCCGCGCCTGCTGGCGGCACGTAGATCACCGACACGTTGGCGCCGGTTTCTTTTTTCGCTTCGGTCACGTTGGCGAAAATTGGAATGCCTTCGAAGTCTTCGCCGGCTTTTTTCGGGTTCACGCCGGCCACGAAGGCGGCTTTGCCGTTCGCGTAATCGCGGCACATGCGGGTGTGGAACTGGCCGGTCTTGCCGGTGATCCCTTGGGTAACGACTTTGGTATCTTTATTGATCAGAATAGACATAGTGATTCCTTAATTAAGCTTGACCGGCAGCAGCGGCGACGACGCTCTTCGCTGCATCTTCCATGGTGTCGGCTGCGATGATAGGCAGACCGGAATCGGCCAGCATCTTCTTGCCCAGGTCTTCGTTGGTGCCTTTCATGCGCACGACCAGCGGCACTTTCAGGGACACGGCTTTCGACGCGGTGATCACGCCTTCGGCGATCACGTCGCAACGCATGATGCCGCCGAAGATGTTCACCAGGATCGCTTTCAGGCCCGGGTTTTTCAGCATGATCTTGAACGCTTCGGTCACTTTTTCTGCCGTGGCGCCGCCGCCCACGTCCAGGAAGTTGGCCGGCTCGCCGCCGAACAGCTTGATGGTGTCCATGGTGGCCATGGCCAGGCCGGCGCCGTTCACCAGGCAGCCGATGTTACCGTCGAGCGAGATGTAGGCGAGGTCGAATTTCGACGCTTCCACTTCCGCTGGATCTTCTTCGTCCAGGTCGCGGTAAGCGACGATTTCCGGTTGACGGAACAGGGCGTTGGCGTCGAAGTTGAACTTGGCGTCCAGCGCGATGACCTTGCCCGAACCGGTCAGGATCAGCGGGTTGATTTCAGCCAGCGACGAGTCGGTTTCCCAGTAGGCTTTGTACAGGCCTTGCAGGTTGGTCACGGCGTCAGGGATCGACGCTTCTGGTACGCCGATCTTGGCGGCGATGCCGGCAGCTTCCGCGTCGGTCAGGCCGACTTTCGGATCGATGGCGATCGAGTGCAGCAGTTCCGGATGCGATTCGGCGACTTCTTCGATGTCCATGCCGCCTTCCGACGAGGCCATCAGCACAACGCGCTGCGAGACGCGGTCGGTCACCAGCGATACGTACAGTTCTTTCTGGATGTCCGCGCCTTCTTCGATCAGCAGGCGGCGTACTTTCTGGCCTTCTGGACCGGTCTGGTGCGTGACCAGCTGCATGCCCAGGATCTGGTCAGCGTATTCTTTGACTTGCTCCAGCGATTTGGCAACTTTGACGCCGCCGCCTTTGCCACGGCCACCGGCGTGGATTTGTGCTTTTACAACCCAGACCGGGCCGCCCAAGGTTTCAGCAGCTTTCACTGCTTCGTCGACGGTCAGGCACGGAATACCGCGTGGAACCGTCACTCCGTATTTCCGGAGGATTTCTTTGCCTTGATACTCATGGATCTTCATGCTGGCTTCCCTTCTGATGCTGATGTGTAAAAATCGATTAAGACTGCGGAATAGTGTGATGCTCTAAGCAGATGTTGCTACGCTGCCCGGTGCTGCTTTGTCCACCCAGCGCGGGTCAATCTGGGGCCTTGACGCTGGCGACAAGCGCGCGGCAGGGCAAATCGGGGGGTGTATCAGGGGGTGCTGCCAGCGGGAAGGCTGGAGGTGGTAGGCGTCGATACCATGCGGGCCACCTTGGCGCTGGTACGCTCTGGCGGAGATCGCGCGCGTGCGGGATGCACGACGATGAACAGGAATCGACAATGACATAAGATGAATACCGCTCGCGCGGCATGATTAGTTAGCAGCCCTGTACGTTTCTCTTATCAAAAACGTACGTTGCCGTAGCTTCTACGGACAACCACCGCACCCACGGTGCTGCAAAAACCCTAAAAGTGTAGCACACACAAGGCCGAGTTGGGACGTGCCGGTTGCCAACTCGTCGTAAAACATTGCTGCCTGGCGCAGCTTGCGGCAGGCGACTGCGGGTATTCACCGCAGCAATAGCGGTAATCACTCGTCGAAATCGGCCGTGCCTTTCATGGCGGTGCGGATGGCGCGCTGCGAGAAGCCGCGCTGCAGCAGGAAGCGCATCTGCTTGTTGCGCTGCTCGGGGTCGGTGGCGACTGCGCCGAACTTGCGTTCCCAGATGTCGCAGCAGCGCGCGGTCTCGGTATCGGCCAGGCCGGCCTTGAGGTCCTGCAGCGCATCGCCGGCGATGCCATGGCTTTGCAGCTCGGCCATGATGCGGGCGTTGCCGAAGCGGGCAGCGCGGCGGTGGATCAGCGATTCGGAAAAACGTTCTTGCGACAGCCAGTTGTTTTGTTCGAGGAAGTCGAGCAAGGCGTCGAGGTCGTCGGTTTCTTCGGCATAGCGGGACAGTTTGCGCGCCAGTTCGAGACGGCTGTGTTCGCGCTGGGACAGGTAGCGCAGCGCGCGGCCTTTGAGGCTGAGTTGGGGACGGGGCATGGGGAACCTCTGCGACGGAAGATGATCCGTCGCCCCCGCGCAGGCGGAAGCCCAATTTTTGCAGACGTTCAATTGGATTCCCGCCTGCGCGGCGGTCCGCCGAAGCGGAATGACGGCTGTGCGGACGCGGCGCTTTGCGGTAAAGGCCGGCGCTTTGCGGTAAAGGCCGGCGCTTTGCTGCGGCCGGCCTTCACCTTCAGTTACGCAGCGTCAGCCTCGCCTTTTGCTGGCTTGAGCTTGACCACGGTGTCCGGCTTTTCAGCGGCCAGTGGCGGCAGTGCGCGCACGCCCAGCGATTCGCGGACGCGGTTTTCGATTTCCCATGCCAGCTGCGGACGCTCTTGCAGGAAGATACGGGCGTTGTCCTTGCCCTGGCCGACGCGCTCGCCGTTATAGCTGTACCACGAACCGGACTTCTCGACGATCTTCGCTTCCACGCCCAGGTCCAGGATCTCGCCTTCGCGCGAGGTGCCGGCGCCGTACAGGATGTCGAAGTGCGCTTCCTTGAACGGTGGCGCGATCTTGTTCTTGACGACCTTGACCTTGGTTTCGTTACCGATCACCTCGTCGCCGGACTTGATGGAACCGGTACGACGGATGTCCAGCCGCACGGACGCGTAGAACTTGAGCGCGTTACCGCCGGTGGTGGTTTCCGGGCTGCCGAACATGACGCCGATCTTCATGCGGATCTGGTTGATGAAGATGACCAGCGTGTTGGTGCGGTTGATCGAGCCGGTCAGCTTGCGCAGCGCTTGCGACATCAAACGTGCCTGCAGGCCCGGCAGCGAATCGCCCATGTCGCCTTCGATCTCGGCGCGTGGCGTCAGTGCCGCCACGGAGTCGACCACGACCATGTCCACCGAGCCCGAACGCACCAGCGCATCGCAAATTTCGAGCGCCTGCTCGCCCGTGTCGGGCTGCGAGATCAGCAGTTCATGCAAGTTCACGCCCAGTTTTTGCGCGTAGCCGACGTCGAGCGCATGCTCGGCGTCGATGAAGGC
>JBEVMD010000225.1:0-6600 GCA_040508835.1 Duganella sp.
TGTCTCCTCTATCTCCTCCAAGGAAATAGATTCAGCCCGCTCACTGAGCGGGCTTTTTTTTTAAGCCTTGCGGCGCGCGCGCCAGGCCAGCAGGCTCAGGCCGGCCAGCAGCATGGCGTAGGTCTGCGTTTCCGGCACGGCCGACACGCTGTCGCGGGCCAGGATCGAGCTGACCGTCAGCAGGTCGGACATGGGGGCGGTGCGGTCGGTGGCCATACCGAACGGTTGCACGGTGCTGGGCGTCGTGTATTCCAGCGCAAACAGGTCGAAAGCGCCGGACTGGCCCTGCTGGTCGCCGAAGATCACTTCTTCCGCGTACGGGCCACTGCCCACGGTCAGGGACTGGCCGATCAGTTCCTTCTTGAAATTCATCGCGCCCGCGGTATAGAACGAAATCCCTTCGAAATCCTTCTTGGTGAACACGCCGTTACCCACCGATGCGCCATTGACCGTCAGGTTCAGGCTGGCGATCTGGGTGATGTCGATCGGGCCGGGAGCATATTCCGAAGTCTTGATCAGCGACGAATCAAGCGTCAACTCGGCAAACGCGGCCGTAGCGCCGTTTTTATTTGCCCACTTGATATCGAAGGTCACCAGACCGGCGTGCGCAAGCGGGGCGAGAGTGAGGGCGCACAGCGTGACGGCAGCGGCGACGATTTTTTTCAAAGAACTCTTCATGATAGATCCCGGCTAGAAGTAAATTGGTAATATCCATTGCATAGAAAGCATGCAACGGATGCAATATATACGTCAGCCTCGCAACCTGCAACCTCTATGCATCAAAATTTCATGCCAAGCGTGCGATTTCGGTCAGTTTGTTTCTAAGGGCCAATAAATTCAGCGGCCGGGGCTTGTTGTCTGCCGAAAATCCCCCAAAACATCAGCGCGGCCAGGCTCACTGCCGCGCCCAGCCAGCATACACCGGACCAGCCGGCCATGGCGTAAACCGACGTGGACGCCAGCGCGCCGGCGCCGCTGCCCACCGCGTAAAACAACATGTAGCAACCTACCAGCCGGCTATGGGTCGCCGTGCTGGCGCGCAGGATCAGGCCCTGGTTGGTCACTTGCAGCGCCTGCACGCCAAGATCGAGCATCACTATGCCAATAACCAGCATCGACATCGTCCATGGCGGGGTCGAACCGGTCCCGAAAGCCAGGCCCAGGGGCAGCCACGCCGCCAGCAGCAACAGCAGCGCCGCCAGGCTGGTGCGCTGCCCATGGCCGCGATCGACCCAGCGCCCGGCGCGCGCCGCGCCCAGCGCGCCGGCCAGGCCCACCAGGCCGAAGGCGCCGATCGCGCTGTGCGAATACATGTACGGCGGCGCACTCAGCGGCAGCACCAGCGCGCTCCACAGGATGTTGAACGCGGCGAACATCAACAGCGCCAGCATGCCGCGCACCCGCAGCACACGGTCCTCGCGCAACAGCGCAACCATGGAGCCGACCAGGCGCGGGTAGGACAGCGAATGATGGCAGAGCCGATCCTGAGGAAGCAGATGCGGCGGGCGCAGTTGCTGCTGCGCGGGCAATGCCGGCAGCCGCCGCCACAGCACCGGCGCCATGAGCAGCATCGCCAGCGCCGCGCCGCCATACACCGCGCGCCAGCCGGCCAGGTCGGCCACCACGCCCGCCAGCACCCGGGCCAGCAGCAGTCCGGCCACCACGCCGCCTTGCGCCGCACCGACCACGCGGCCGCGCTCGTGCGGGCCGGACGCGGCGGCAGCGTACGCAATCAGGCCCTGGGTCATGGCGGTGCCCAGCATGCCGACCATGAGCATTCCCGCCAGCAGCATCGGCGCGCGCGCGGCGGTCGCAACCATGGTCAGCGCGCCGACCAGGGCCAGCAGTTGTACCAGCAATAGCTGCCGGCGCGGCAGACGGTCGCCCAAGGGCACCAGCAACAGCAGTGCCAGCACGCTGCCGGCCTGGGTGGCGGTCACCACGCCGCCGACAGACGCGCGGGGAATGGCAAAGGCGGCCGCCAGCGCCTCGAGCAGCGGCTGGGCGTAATACACATTGGCAACGCAAAGGCCGCTGGCGCAGGCAAACAGCGCTACCAGCGCCGGCGGCGTGGAGCGGGGTGAAGCAGGGGACATGGTCGCTCCTTCATGGTCCGTAAAGTGGTTTCAAATCAAAACTGGTTGAAGTGTAAGCATTTCAGTTTTAAAATGCAACCAAAGGACGGTGACCATGGCCAAACGAAAATCGATGCAGGACGATGCTTGCCCGGTGGCGCGCGCGCTCGACCTGGTGGGCGACCGCTGGGCCCTGCTGCTGGTGCGCGACGCTTTCGACGGCATCCGCCGCTTCGGCGACTTCCAGCGCAACCTGAGCGTGGCGCGCAACATCCTGTCCGACCGGCTCGGGGCGCTGGTGGCGCAGGGAATTTTCACGGTGCAGCCGGCGTCGGACGGCACGTCGTACCAGGAATACGTGCTCACGGACCGGGGCCGCAGCCTGTTTCCGGTGGTGGTGGCCTTGCGCCAGTGGGGCGAGCAGCAATTGTTCGCGCCCGGCGAACCGCATTCGCAACTGCTGGACCGGCACGGCGGACAGCCGCTGGCGCCGATGTTGCCGCGCGATCGAGCGGGGCAGGTGGTAGAGTCGTCCCGCGCGGTGGTCGACAAGCTGCCCGCCACCGGTTGAAGGCATCGAGCCCGGGCCATCACATCGCCGGCTGACCGTCATGGAGACTGCATGGATTTGAGCTACACGGATGCGGACCGCGCCTTCCGCGACAAGGTGCGTGCCTTTCTGGCCGCGAACCTGCCGACCGACCTGCAAAAAAAGGTGCGCAACCACCTGCGCCTGACGCGCGCCGACTACGTGCGCTGGCACCGCATCGTCGCCCGCCAGGGCTGGGCCGCGCCGGCCTGGCCCGTCGAGCACGGCGGCGCGGGCTGGTCGCCCACCCAGCGCCACATCTGGGAAGAGGAGTGCGGCCGCGCCGGCACGCCGGCCATCCTGCCGTTTGGCGTGAACATGGTCGCGCCGGTCCTGATCGCCTTTGGCAGCGCGGCGCAAAAAGCCCACTACCTGCCGCGCATCCTGAACTGCGACGACTGGTGGTGCCAGGGATATTCGGAACCGGGCGCCGGCTCCGACCTGGCGTCGCTGACCACCCGCGCCGTGCGCGTGGGCGAGGTGTACATCGTCAACGGCCAGAAAACCTGGACCACGCTGGCCCAGCACGCCGACATGATGTTCTGCCTGGTGCGCACCGACGCCACCGCGCGCAAGCAGGAGGGCATTTCGTTCCTGTTGATCGACATGACGTCGCCCGGCGTCACCGTGCGGCCCATCGTCACGCTCGACGAGGAACACGAGGTCAACGAGGTGTTCCTGGACAACGTGCGGGTGCCGGCCCATAACCTGGTGGGCCTGGAAAACCATGGCTGGACCTACGCCAAGTATTTACTGGGGCACGAGCGCACCGGGATTGCCGGCGTGGGCCGCGCCAAGCGCGAGCTGGCGTTCCTGAAAAACCTGGCGGCCGGCCACACCCGACACGGCAAGCCGCTGCTGCAGGATCCCGTGTTCGCGGTCAAGGTGGCCGACTTGGAAATCGAGCTGATGGCGCTGGAGACCACGGTGCTGCGCGTGATCACGCGCGATGCCCACGCACCGGGACCGGAAGCGTCGCTGCTCAAGATACGCGGCACGGAAATCCAGCAGCTGCTGGCCGAGCTGATGGTCGAAGCGCTGGGGCCGGACGCGCTGCCGTTCGACCCCGGCTACCTCGACGGCGACGCCGAGCACGCCGTCACCGGCGACGACGCCGGCGCGCCGCTGGCCGCCAACTACCTGAATCTGCGCAAGACCACCATTTACGGCGGCAGCAACGAGATCCAGAAAAACATCATTGCCCGCATGATCCTGGGCTTGTAAGGAGACGGCATGGATTTCGATTTCAGCCCCGAACAGCAGCAATACGGCGACGCGCTGCGGCGCTGGATCGACCGCGACTATACGTTTGCAACGCGCCGGCGCATCATTGCCTCGGACGCCGGCGTGTCTGCTGCGGCGTGGGCCGCGCTGGTGGAGCTGGGCATGACCGCGTTGCCGGTGCCGGCCGCCCAGGGCGGTTTCGACGGCAACGCGGTCGACCTGCTGGTGGTGATGCAGGAACTGGGGCGCGGCCTGGTGGTGGAGCCGTATTTCGCCACCGTGTGGGGCGCGTATTTCCTGCAACTGGCCGGCAACCAGTACCACCTGCTGCAGGACGTGGCAGAAGGGCGCGCCAGGCTGGCGTGCGCGCTCGGCGAAAAACATTCGCGCTACGACCTGGCCGACATCAAAACCCTGGCCGCCGTCAATGGCGAAGGCTACCGTCTGCACGGCACCAAGACGGTGGTGCTGCACGGCGCCCAGGCCGACGCCCTGATCGTGTCGGCCCGCAGCGCCGGCGCCCAGCGCGACGTCAACGGCGTCAGCCTGTTCGTGGTGCCTGCCGACACGCCGGGCATCGTCATCCGCGACTACCGCACGCTCGACGGCCGGCGCGCGGCCACGGTCCAGTTCAGCCACGTGGCGGTGCCGGCGTCGTCCCTGCTGGGCCGCCTGGGGGGCGGCTGCGCGCTGCTCGACGAGGCGGCCGACTACGGCGCCACCTTGCTGTGCGCGGAAGCGCTGGGGGCGCTGGACGCGCTGTTTTCCGCCACGCTCGACTACGTCAAGACGCGGCGCCAGTTCGGCGTGGCGGTAGGCAGCTTCCAGGCCGTGCAGCACCGCATGGCGGACATGTACATCCACCTGGAACAGGCGCGCTCGATGGCGATGCTGGCGGCAGCGCGCATGGCCGGCAGCGACGCCGGCGAACGGCGCCGCGTGGTGTCGGCCGCCAAGGTGCGGGTGGGACACGCGGCCCGGTTCATCGGCCAGCAGGCGGTGCAGTTACACGGGGGCATGGGAATGACCGACGAACTGCCGGCGTCGCACTACTTCAAGCGCCTGGCAACGATCGAGCGCACGCTGGGCGACGTCGACCACCACCTGCAACGTTTCATTGCGCAGCCCGCGTTTCAGCAATCCGCGTAAACGGCGCCCGCGAGCGGCGGGGCTGGCCGACCGTGCATCGATCATGATCGACCGTGCTTCCACCGTCAATCGCCCTTCAATCGCCCTTGAATCGCCCGTGCACCGGCCTTCAATCGACCTCGATGCAGTAACGGTCGCGCCCGGTTTGCTTGGCGCGGTACAGGTTGGCGTCGGCGCTGCGGATCAGGGCGTTGGCGTCCGTGCGTTCGAGCGGCGGCATGGCCGTGGCCAGGCCCATGCTGATCGACACGCTGGGGCCGGTGGGCGACGCCCCATGCGGCAGCGCCAGCCGGCGCACTTCGTCCTGGATGCGCTGGGCCACCGCTTCGGCGCCGTCCGGTCCTTCCTGCGGCAGCAGCAGGATGAATTCCTCGCCGCCGTAGCGCGCCAGCAGATCCTGCGGCCGCGAGGCGCAGCCCTTCATGGCCGCGCTGATCTGTTGCAGGCACAGGTCGCCCGCCTGGTGGCCGTAGCGGTCGTTGTACAGCTTGAAATGGTCGATGTCGATCATGATCAGCGACAGCGGCATGCCGGCCCGCGCGCAGCGGCGCCATTCGGCGTCGAGGCGGTCGTTGAAGTGGCGGCGGTTGGCCACGCCGGTCAGGCCGTCGGTCATGCTCAGTTCGCGCATGGCGTCGGCCTGGCGCTTGATGGTGAGCTGGCTGCGCACCCGGGCGCGCACCACGGCCACGTTGAACGGCTTGCTGATGAAGTCGACCGCGCCCACTTCCAGCGCCCGGGTTTCGTCTTCCGGCTGGTTGAGGGCGGTGACGAAGATCACCGGGATATCCTGCAGCCGCGGCGACGCGGCCAGCGCCGCGCAGACGGCGTAGCCATCCATGCCCGGCATGACGGCGTCCAGCAGGATCAGGTCCGGCTGCTGCGCCAGTGCGACCTCGAGCGCCTTGTCGCCGGACAAGGCAAACAGCACCTCGTGCTCGTCGCGCAAAGATTGGTGCAGGATCTGGACGTTCTCCATGGCGTCGTCCACCACGAGTATTTTTCCATTCCTGGCCAGGTCCGTCCAGCTCATGCACTATCCTTTCGCTGCATCATTGCTTCCACCAGTCGGCCGGCCGCGTCGAAGTTCAGGCTTTCGACGGCGTCGGCCAGCGCGGCGGCATGGTCCAACTCTGCGAGGGCAGGCCGCAGCGCCCGGAAGTGCTCGAGTGCCTTCAGGTTGTTATTCTGAAGCAAACCTTGTAACTCCGCCAGCTTTAGGGGCAATTCGCTCTGCGCGGTGTTGCTTGTTGGAATAACTTGGTCATCGACGTTCAGGCTGCGCGCGCCGGCGCACACCGTGTCCAGTGCTGCCGCCAGCTGGTCGAGGGCGGCCTGCAGCGCCGCTTCGGGCCGGTGCTCGCGCAGCGCCGTCTCCACGTGGGCCGTCAGGCGCGCCACCTCGTTGGCGCCCAGGTTGCCGGCCACGCCGCGCAGGCGGTGCAGCGCCTGGTCGGCCGGCTGGCGCTGGCCGGCGCCCAGCGCGGCCCGCACTTCCAGCACGGTGTCGCCGTGGGTGCGTTCGAAACGCTTGAGCAGGGCAGCGAGCGCATCGTAGTTGCC
>JBEVMD010000226.1:0-10124 GCA_040508835.1 Duganella sp.
CGCCTACCGCTGGCACCTGGCCCGGGCCGTGGGCGTGCGCGGCGCCGCCAGGGCGGTGTTGGGGGGGGTCGGGAGCCCCACCCCCAACCGCCACCAGAAAAAAAAGGCCCACGCGCGGGGCGGCAAGATCCCCACCCAGGAGCAGCAGGTGGCCGCCCGCACCGAAGAGCGCGACCGCATGTGGCGCCTGTCCAAGGACGTGCTGCTGGTGGCCGATTTCGACGCGCGCCTGGTTGCCGTCAATCCCGCGTTCACCGCCATCCTGGGCTGGAAGAGCACGGACGTGATCGGCACCAGCTTCATGGAGCTGGTCCATCCCGACGACCAGGCCGACACCCTGGCCAGGGTGGCCGCGCTCAGTGGCGGCGCCCACGTGTTCCGCTTTGAAAACCGCTATCGCTGCCAGGACGGCGGCTACCGCAGCCTGTCGTGGACGGCATCGCCCGACGCCAGTTTTATTCACGCCATCGGCCGCGACATCACGGCCGACCTGCAGCAGGCCGACGCCATGCGCCGCACCGAGGCGGCGCTGCAGCAGGCCCAGAAAATGGAAACCATCGGCAAGCTGACCGGCGGCGCGGCGCACGATTTCAATAATCTGCTGCAAGTTATCTCGGGTAATCTGCAGCTGATCGCGCCGCTGGTGCACGACCGGCCCGACGTCCAGCGCCGGCTCGACAATGCGCTGGCCGGCGTCGAGCGCGGCGCCCGCCTGGCCAGCTACCTGCTGGCGTTCGCCAGGCGCCAGCCGCTGGCGCCCAAGGTGGTCAAGGTCAGCCGCCTGCTCAACGGCATGGAAGACATGCTGCGCCGCACGCTGGGCGCCGAAGTGGAAATCGAGACCGTGATGTCCGGCGGCCTGTGGAGCACTGCCATCGACGTGGCCCAGGTGGAAAACGCTATCCTGAACCTGGCCATCAATGCGCGCGACGCCATGGAGGGCGCAGGCAGGCTCACCATCGAAGTCAACAATACCCTGCTCGACAGCGCGTACTGCGAGAGCCATCCCGACGTCACGCCCGGCCAGTACGTCATGATTGCCGTCAGCGACACGGGCAGCGGCATGACGGCCGAGGTGCTGGCGCAGGCGTTCGAACCGTTCTTTTCCACCAAGCCGGAAGGCAAGGGCACCGGCCTCGGCTTGTCGATGGTGTATGGCCTGGTCAAGCAGTCGGGCGGCCACGTCAAGATCTACAGCGAGGTGGGCGAGGGCACGACCGTCAAGCTGTACCTGCCGCGCTCGCGCGAGGCGGAAGACACGTACACCGTGCTGGAAACCCAGCCCGTCGTGGGCGGCAGCGAAACCATCCTGGTGGCCGAGGACGACGACGACGTGCGCGCCACCGTGGTGGACATGCTCACCGAACTGGGCTATCGCGTGCTCAAAGCCAGCGACGCCGCGGCCGCGCTGACGGTGATCGACAGCGGCATGCCGATCGACCTGCTATTTACCGACGTGGTGATGCCCGGCACGCTGCGCAGCCCGGAACTGGCGCGCAAGGCCAGGGAACGCCTGCCCGGGATTGCCGTGCTGTTTACGTCCGGCTACACGGAAAACGCCATCGTCCACGGCGGCCGGCTCGACGCCGGCGTGGAGCTGATCGGCAAGCCCTATACCAAGGAAAGCCTGGCGCGCAAGATCCGCCACGTGCTCGGCAACCGCAAGCAGCAGTCGGTCAAGGTCGCACCGGCGGCCACCACGGCCACCACGGCCACCATGGCGACGGCGGCCCGGGTGGCGGCCGGCCCCGCCAGTAGGCTCAACGTCCTGCTGGTGGAGGATGAAACGGAGATCCGCGAGAGCACCCACGACATGATCCGCCTGATCGGCCACGACGTACGGGCGGTGGCCACGGCCGAGGAAGCGCTGGCGGTGCTGGGACCGCAGTTCGACGTGCTGATCACCGATCACCAGCTGCCCGGCATGCAGGGCGATGCGCTGATCGCGGCGGCGCGCAAGCGGGTGCCGCATTTGCAGGTGGCCATGGCGTCGGGATTTCCGGATGCGGTCGCCGGGGCGGGCGCAAAAAAACTGGTGAAGCCGTACAGCATGCAGCAACTGCGGCAGTTGCTGGAAGCGCTGGCGGCGCCCGATGGCGGCAGGGCCGTGGTGCGGGAATAAAAAACGGGCGGCTGGCGCAATGGCTGGCGTGCCCCAAGCGGATGCTTACGACTGGATTACGACTGGACGGCTGCGTCGTAGCGGCGCGCCACTTCGTCCCAATCGATGATGTTGAAGAACGCCTGGATGTAGTCGGGACGGCGGTTCTGGTAGTTCAGGTAGTACGCATGTTCCCACACGTCCAGGCCCAGGATCGGCGTGCCGCCGGACAGGCCCACGAACGCGCCCATCAGCGGGCTGTCCTGGTTGGCGCTGTTTTCCACCAGCAGCTTGCCATCCTTGCCCACCGTCAGCCAGGCCCAGCCGCTACCGAAGCGGGTTTGCGCCGCCTTGGTGAATTGCTCCTTGAACTGGTCGTATCCGCCGAGGTCGGCGTCGATTGCCGCTGCCAGCTTGCCGCTGGGCTGGCCGCCGCCGGTCGGGCTCAGCACGGTCCAGAACAGCGCGTGGTTGGCATGGCCGCCACCATGGTTGCGCACCGCGGTCTGCGCCTGGGCGGGCAGGGCGCCGATGTCGGCGATCAGCGTTTCGACCGGCTGCTCCGCGATGCCGGCGTCGGCCACGGCGGTATTGAGGCTGGTAACGTAGGTCTGGTGATGCTTGGTATGGTGGATTTCCATGGTGCGCGCATCGAAATGCGGCTCGAGGGCATTGTAGGCATAGGGTAAGGACGGCAGTTCGTAAGCCATGGTGTTACTCCAATTAAAGGGTGGTGTACTCGGGTGCAATACCAGAGGCGGTAGCGGTATCGCTCGCCTGTCGACAATACCAGAATTGGCAAGATGGTGGTTTCAGCACGGGTGCTGCAGCAGGCGCATGCGGATGGCCGCGCGCCGCATTGGCGGCCGGCAATTCAAGGCGTCGTGGCGCCGCCATGGCATGCGCAGTCGCTGCCCTCGCTGACCGCAGCGAGGTTGTGCAGGATGCCGCATTGCTCCACCAGGTGCGGCTGCCGGCAGCGCCCGCGCAGGTCCAGCAGCTGTTGTTCCAGCTGGCGCAAGGCCTGCATCCGGCTCCCCAGCACGGCGATCTGCTGGTCCAGCAGGTCGTCCACGCCCGTGCAGGCGCTCGACGGCTGGGCTTTGAACTGCAGCAGGACGCGGATGTCGGCGATTGCCATCTGCAGGGACCGGCAATGCCGGATGAATTGCAGCCGTTCCAGATGCTCGGGCAGGTACTGCCGGTAGCCGGACCCGTTGCGCGGCGGGGCGGGCAGCAGGCCGGCTTTTTCGTAATACCGCACGGTCTCCACGTCGCACCCGGTACGTCTGGCCAATTCGCCGATTTTCATGTCGTCACCCAAAAATGCTTGACCCCGTAGTGGCTACAGGCTCTGTAATGCAAGCATACCTCACCCTTGCCCCCACTGCCATGACCACACCGCCAGATCGAACGGCGCCGCCGGCGCCCGCAACAGCGCGCGACACGCCGCCGCCGCCCGCAAGGCAAGCGACCAGGACCACGCCTGCCACGGGTGACGACACGGCAGCCAGCGCGTCCGCCTTCGTTTCCCTGGCGCGCCCGCGCGCTGCCGCGCCGCCCGACCCGGGCTGTTGCGCGGCGCCGGGCGCACCGGTTGCCCATGAACAACCGCGACCGTCGCCGGCCGGCACCCGCAGCCTGCGTTACCGCATCGTCAACATGGATTGCCCGGTGGAAGAACGGCTAATCCGCGGCAAGGTGGCGCCCATGGCCGGGGTCGCGCGCCTCGATTTCGACCTGATGGGCAGGATACTGACCGTGCACCGCACCGTGGCCGGCGCTGCCGATATCGAGGCGGCGCTGGCCGCCATCGGCATGCGGGCCGAGCGGCTGGGCGACGATGCGTCCGGCGACCTGCCTGCCGACGACGCGCCGCGCCTGACCCGCAGGCAAGCCGCGCTGCTCGGCATCGCGGGCGCGGCGGCGGTGGCGGCCGAAGTGCTGGCGTGGACCACGCACACCGATGGCGCGCCGGCGGTGGTGGCGCTGGCCGTGCTGTCGATCGCAGCGGGCGGCCTGCCCACCCTGAAAAAAGGGTGGATCGCCTTGCGCAACCTGGCGCTCAACATCCATTTCCTGATGAGCCTGGCGGTGGCGGGCGCGGTGGCCGTGGGCCAGTGGCCGGAGGCGGCGATGGTCGTCTTCCTGTTTGCCGTGGCCGAGCTGATCGAAAGCCTGGCGCTGGACCGGGCGCGCAACGCCGTGCAGGGCTTGCTCAAGCTGGCGCCCGATACGGCCACCGTGCGCGGCGCCGACGGCGCCTGGCAGGACCGGCCGGCGGGCGCGGTGGCGGTGGGCGACGTGCTGCTGGTCAGGCCGGGCGACCGCATCGCGCTCGACGGCGTCGTGCGCGCGGGGGCCTCGGCGGTCGATCAGGCCCCCATCACGGGCGAAAGCGTCCCGGTGGACAAGGCCGCCGGCGACACCGTGTTTGCCGGCACCATCAACGGGCGCGGCGTGCTGGAAGTCGAGGCCACGTCCGACAGCCGCCACAGCACCCTGGCCCGGATCGTGCGCATCGTCGGCGAAACCCAGGCCAACCGCGCGCCCACCCAGCGGTTCGTCGATGTGTTTGCACAGTACTACACGCCGCTGGTGGTGGTGATGGCGGTGCTGGTGGCCGTGGTGCCGGCGCTGTTCTTCGGCGCGGCCTTGGCGCCCTGGTTGTACAAGGCGCTGGTGCTGCTGGTGATCGCGTGCCCGTGCGCGCTGGTGGTGTCCACGCCGGTGGCCATCGTCAGCGGGCTGACGGCAGCCACCCGCCTGGGACTGCTGGTCAAGGGCGGCCAGTTCCTGGAGTCGGGCTACCGTTTGCGGGCCGTGGCGCTCGACAAGACCGGCACGCTGACCTGCGGCCATCCGACGGTAACCCAGGTGCACCCGTTCGGCGGCGCGTCGTCGGCGCAGGTGCTGCTGCTGGCGGCGTCGCTGGACGCCCAGTCCACCCACCCGCTGGCGGCCGCCATCGTCCGGGCCGGGCCGCCGGCCGGCGCCCACCCCGCCGTCCCGCACATACAGGCGCTGCCGGGGCGCGGCGCGCGCGGCGCCATCGACGGCGCCGTCTACCACCTCGGCAACCAGCGCCTGATGCAGGAACTCGGCGCGTGGTCGCCGGCAATCGAGGCCGTGGCGCGCCGGCTGGAGGACCAGGGCCACACGGTGGTCGTGCTGGCGAAGGGGATGGCGGTGCTGGGCGCGCTCGCCATCGCCGATCCGATACGGCCGGGGGCGCTGCACGCCATCGGGCGGTTGCAGGCGCTGGGCGTGGCCACCGTCATGCTCACCGGCGACAACGCCCGCGCGGCAGCGCGCGTCGGCGGCGCGCTGGGCATCGACAACGTGGTCGCGCAGCTGCTGCCCGAAGACAAGCTGGGCGCGCTGCGCCAGCTGCAGGCGCGCTACGGCGCCGTGGGCATGGTCGGCGACGGCATCAACGACGCGCCGGCGCTGGCGCAGGCGGACATCGGCTTTGCCATGGGCGCGGCCGGCAGCGACGCCGCCATCGAAACGGCCGACGTGGCGCTGATGGACGACGACCTGGGCAAGCTGCCCGTGTTCATCGCAGTGAGCCGCGCCACGCGCCGCATCCTGGTGCAGAACATCGCGGCGGCGCTGGCAATCAAGGCCGTGTTTTTCGGCCTGGCGCTGGCGGGACTGGCGACGCTGTGGATGGCCGTGTTTGCCGACGTGGGCGCCAGCTTGCTCGTGGTGTTCAACGGCCTGCGGCTGCTGCGCCGGCGTTTTTGATAACAGTGTTGTGCGCGGGGTAAGACTCGCCACATGGTACGATGCGCGCGAGCCGGGGGATGTAGCCGCCTGATCCGGACGTACCATGAGGAGTAGCATAATTGTCAACGACCGCGCACGCGCTGCCGGGTTTCCTGGACGGCGGCGGAGAAATGGGCGCGCTGTTGCGCGGCCATGACTGGTCCGGCCATCCACTTGGCCTTCCCGCCGGCTGGCCGTCGCTGCTCAAATCCACGTTGCGCCTGATCCTCACCAGCAACCACCCGATGTTCATCTGGTGGGGCGACGAGCTGTACCAGTTTTATAACGACGCCTACCGCCGCACGCTGGGACCGGAGCGCCACCCGTCGGCGCTGGGCCAGCGCGGCCGCGACTGCTGGGGCGAGGTATGGCACATCGTCGGCCCCGACATCGATTACGTGATGGGCGGCGAAGGCGCCACCTGGCACGAAAACACCCTGGTGCCGCTGACGCGCCACGGCCAGCGCGAGGACGTGTACTGGACCTACGGCTACAGTCCGATCCAGGACGAGACGCGCGTGTGGGGCGTGCTGGTCGTGTGCGCCGACGTCACCGAAGACATGCGCATGAAGCAGCTGCTGCAGCAGTCGTACGTGACGGTGGTCGAGTCGATGGACGAAGGCCTGGCCGTGATCCGGATCATCGTCGACGCCGCCGGCAAGCCGGTCGATTACCGCTTCATGGAAGTCAATCCCGCGTTCGAGCGCCAAACCGGCCTGGTGGGTGCGGTGGGCCAGACCGCGCGCCAGCTGGTGCCGGACCTGGAAGAGCGCTGGTTCGACATCTACGGCAAGGTGGCGCTCACCGGCGAGCCGGTCCGCTTTCTCGAAGGCTCGGAGCCGATGAACCGCTGGTTCGAGGTGTACGCCACCCCGGTGGGCCGGCCGGCCGACTACCTGGTGGCGTTGATGTTCCGCGACGTCAGCGACCGCACCCGCAGCGAGCAGGCGCTGCGCGCGGCCGACCGCCGCAAGGACGAGTTCCTGGCCATGCTGGCGCACGAACTGCGCAACCCGCTGGCGCCCATTTCGGCGGCGGCCGAACTGCTGCAGCTGCCCGGCGCCGAAGCCGATCCCGACCGCGTGCAGCACGCCAGCGCCGTGATCGGCCGCCAGGTGCGCCACATCACGGGGCTGATCGACGATCTGCTCGATGTCTCGCGCGTGACGCGCGGCATGATTCCGCTGAACAAGACTCCCACCGACGTGCGGCGCGTGGTGGCCGACGCCATCGAACAGGTCCGCCCGCTGCTCGACCACCACGGCCACCGGCTGACGGTGTCCACGCCGCCCGCCCCGGCCATGGTGCTGGGCGATCCCAAGCGGCTGGTGCAGGTGGCGTCCAACCTGCTCAACAACGCGGTCAAGTACACGCCCGACGGCGGCGACATCGCACTGCGGCTCGACATCGGCGACGGCGACATCCACCTGGCGGTGACCGACAACGGCATCGGCATGACGGCCGACGTGCTGGCCCACGTGTTCGACATGTTCGTGCAGGCCGAGCGCGAGACCGACCGCTCGCAGGGCGGGCTCGGCATCGGCCTGGCGCTGGTGAAAAGCCTGGTGGAACTGCATGGCGGCACCGTGTGCGCCGGCAGCGACGGACTGGGGCGTGGCAGCCGCTTCACGGTAGGCCTGCCGCGCGCGGCGGCGCCGGCCGACGCGCCCGTCGCGGCAACGGTCCCGGCGGCGCCAGCGGTGCCGCCCGCCGCGCCGGCAGCGGCCCTGCGCGCGATGGTCGTGGACGATAACGCCGATGCGGCGGAGATGCTGGCCATGTTCCTGGAAATCCACGGCCACCACGTCACCATCGAGAGCGACCCGGCGCGCGTGGTGGACCAGGCGCTGGCCGTGCAGCCCGACGTGTGCCTGCTCGACATCGGCCTGCCCGGCGTGGACGGCTACGAACTGGCGCGGCGCCTGCGCGCGCAGCCGCCGCTGGCAGGCGTGATCCTGATCGCCGTCACCGGCTACGGCGACGAGCAGGCGCGCCGGCAGGCGGCGGCGGCCGGCTTCGATCACCACTTCGTCAAACCGATCGATCCGGCCAGGCTGGTGGCGCTGCTCTCTACCATACGGTAGAGCTGCCGCCCTCCCATCAGCAGGAGCCTCGATGCCCCCGGCGGGCGGTGGCCGGCAGTTACAATGTCAGTCCGTTTCTTGGTCTGCATTATGTCGTCGTTTTGCTTGATATTGCTGGCGTCCGCCGGGCGCCGGATGGTGCTTGCCGCCCTGTTGCTGGGCGCCATCGCCAGCCCCGGCGGCGCTGCCGGCCCGTTGCCGTACTGGCATACCAGCATGGTGCACACGGCCTGGACCAAGCGCGACGGCGCACCCACTGCCGTGTTCGACATGGCGCAGGACCACCAGGGCATGCTGTGGTTTGCCGCCGGCGACGGCCTGCACCGTTTCGACGGCGTGCGGTTCGAGCGCCTTGCCGCCATCGACGGCAACAAGCTGCGCTCGTCCAACACCAACGCGCTGCTGGCGGTGGGTACGGCGCTATGGGTGGGCTATAACTTCGGCGGCGTCAGCGTGTTCGACCAGGGCCGCGTGCGCCATTACGGCGCGGCGGACGGGTTGCCGGAGCGTTCCGTGTACCGCCTGGCGCGCACGCCGGCCGGCGTGATCTGGCTCTCCGCCTCCACCGGCCTGTACTGGCTGGACGGCGCGCGCTGGCGCCATGTCGAACCCGAAGACGGCTTGCCTGCCGGCGATTTCCACCACTTCACGGCGCTGCCCGATCGTTCCGTGCTGGCCTACCACCCGGACGGCATGTACCGCAGCACGCCGGGCGGCCACCGCTTCCACCTGGTCCTGTCCGGCAAGGACATCGAAATCGGCCATTTGCAACCCGACGGCGGCTTGCTGCTGGCGACCCGCGCCCAGCACCGGCTGTACCGCTATGCGCCCGCGACCGGCGTGCTCACGCCGCTGCGCCTGCCCGAGGGCGACCAGCCGTTCGGCGTGTTTCTCGATCCGCGCGGCGCCATCTGGATCAATACCGACGCCGGCGTCAAGCTGCTGGGGCCGGACCTGCGCACCCAGCGCGCGTTTTATGCGCCCAACAATCTCAGTGGCAAGCTGGTTTATAACGCGCTCGGCGACCGCGAGGGCAACCTGTGGTTCACCACCGAAAACGGCGTCGACCGCGTGCGCGAATCGCGCCTGACCGCCATCGCGCTGCCGCCGCGCATGTTCAGCGGATTGAGCGTGCAGGCCGATGGCGACGGCGCGGTCTGGGTCGGCAACTTCCAGTCCACCGGCAATTACGAGCTGCGCAGCTTTGGCGTGCTGGCCGACGGCACGCGCCAGGCCACGCCGCTGATAGGCGTGACAGCGGCCACCCGCGCGCCGGACGGCAGCGCCTGGTTTGCGAGCGGGCTGACCCTGTGGCACCACGCGGGCGGCCGCTGGCGCAGCTGGCCGCTGCCGCCGGACCTGCGCGGCCACGACGTGCAGGCGCTGGCGCAGGAGGCCGGCGGCCGGTTGTGGGTGTCGGTGATGCGCAAGGGCGTGCACGTGTTCCGCGACGGCCGCTGGCAGGCCGGCGGCGGGGTGGCGGCGCTGGTGGGGCGCACCAGCGTGTCGCTGCTGGCCGATACGCGCGGCCGGGTGTGGTTCGGCTACCCGGGCAATCACCTGGCCGTGCTCGATGGGGGCGCCGTGCGCGAAGTCGGCCCCGACGACGGTCTCGACGTCGGCAACGTCACGGTCATGGCCGAGGACGCAGGGCACGGCGGCGGCCTGTGGGTGGGCGGCGACCAGGGCGTGGCCCGTTTCGACGGCCGCCGCTTCGACGGCCGCCGTTTTGCCGCGCTGCAGGACGGGGACGGCAAGGCGCTGGCCGGCGTGTCGGGCCTGGTGCTCACGCGTAGCGGCGAGCTGTGGCTGCATGGCCCCGACGGTCTGACGCGGGCCGCGGCCGCCGATCTGGCGGCCGTTCGCAGCGGCGGCGTGCGCCTGCCCGTCGAGCGCTTCGATTACCTGGACGGGCACGAAGGCAAGCCGGCGCCGCTGCGCCCGCTCAACGCGCTGACCGAGGCGGCCGACGGCCGCCTGTGGTACGCCACGTCGGGCAGCGTTGGCTGGATCGATCCGGCGCACATCGTCCGCAATGACCGCGCGCCGGCAGCGCAGGTGATGGCGCTGCGCACCGACAGCGAGCAATACCGCCCGCTGGCCGGCCAAGTGCTGCCGCGCTACACCCGCAACATCGAGTTCGATTTCACGGCGGCCGGCCTGTCGGT
>JBEVMD010000437.1:0-3706 GCA_040508835.1 Duganella sp.
AGGATCAGGTGACCGGTAGAGGAGATCGGCAGGAATTCCGTGAGACCTTCAACCACGCCCATGATGATGGCTTTTAGTACGAGAACAATATCCATAAATTAAATAGTAAGGGTTGGAAGTGAATGGAATGGCCGCGAAAGTTGACGCGCCGGGGCCGAAGCTTACCATGTTCGGTATGCACATTTGGCAATCTGACCCAGCGGTAATGTTGCGTACCAGCGCGTTTGGTGCACTGCGGAAATAAAGCGCGGGGTGAATCGCCGATGCCGGGGACAGGCGCCGGCTGCGGTGCAGCAAAAGACGGCTTTAGCGCAGGCGCAGCACGCGCGCCAGTTCGCCGCTTTTCTCGATGGCGTCGATGGCGGCGTTGACCTCGGCCACGCGCAGCGTGCCGCGCCGGGCGATCGCGCACCCGGTTTTTTCCTCGCTGATCACCAGCTGATTAAAGCCGGCAGCGAGCTCGCCGCTGACGAACTGGCGCTCGACCGTGACGCCGGTGGCCAGGAAATAATCGAAGCGCCCGCCTTGCCATTTGCGCAGCGTCAGTTCCAGCGACGGCGCATCGTCGCGCACGAAACCGCTACCGAGCCGGCGCTGGACTTCCGGATAATTAAAGCCGAGCACGGTGCCCACGGTCTTGCCGCGGATGTCTTCGAGCGAAGCGGGCGCCGGCACGCGGCGCGACGCGATCAGCACTTCGGACGTGGGTATGAACGGGCGGGTCCAGTCGACCTGGCCGACAAACCAGGCGGGCGAGTAGCCGCACACGATGTCGCCGTCGGCCGCTTCCAGCGCATTCATCATGCGCTTGCGCGGCAGCGGCATCAGGCGCAGCGGCCGCTGCAGCTGTTTGGCCAGCGCCGTCCCCAGTGCTTCCTGGAAGCCGGACCGGCGCGACGCCGGCGTCTTGCCTGGCGCATCCTCGACCTTGTGCACGTAGCGGATGGCGGCCGGCGACGCCGCCAGCACCGTCAGCGGCGCGGCCAGCAATGGCAGGGCCAACAGCGGCAAGGCGAGCAGCGCGGCCCAAGGTCGGAAGTATGCAGTCATGCAGCGGGCCCGAGAGTTGTCTGCGGTAACGGTAGCTGATTAATGTAATCGCGTCAATTAATCGCTGCAGAGCCTGGATTAAGCGGCCATCATTGACCGCAGTGGGAAGGCGCCGTCGCCCGCTCCAGGTCAGCGAGCCACCGCATCGCATAGGCGCGGCTGTCGCCGCACATCTCCAGCGACGGCTGCAGGCCGCCGCAAAACGCCGGGCGCTCGGGGCGGCCGAAGATCAGGCAGCGCTGGTCGTCGCCCAGCTGCACGCAGCGCACGCCGGCCGGCTTGCCATGGGGCATACCGGGAATCGGACTGGTGATCGAAGGCGCGGTGCAGCAGGCGCCGCAGTCCGGGCGGCAGCTGAACGGGGTGGAGGTACTCATAGGGGCCGTATTTTACCCTGCTTGCGCGCGCCCGCCCCCGTTGTCGCTGGCCGCAGCGGCCAGCCACTGCGCCACCCGCGCCGCCACCCAGGCGCCGTCGTCGAGCGGCAGGTCGTGGCCCGCGTTGGGGTGCACGTAGTGCGGCGCCTGCCAGGCGTGCGCCAGCGTGTGCGAGCAGCGCGGATCGACCAGTGCATCGCCGCTGCTCGACAGCACCAGCAGCGGCGGCGCTGGCCGCGCGGCCGGGGCGCGGTAGCGGGCGGCCGCCCACAGCTGGCGCAGCGCGTTGGCGCGCGTGACCGGATATTCGCGCTGGTAGCCGAGCCAGCGCCGCAGCAGGCCTTCGCGATCGAGGGTGTCGCCGTGGCGGCTGGTCAGGCGCAGGATCAAGCGCTCCTGCGCTTCCACGCTGCCATCGAGCACGGTGCGCACGATGTCGGGATAGTTGTGCCACCGCAGGCGTTCATGGAAACGGCTGAACGGCCGCATGCTGGTGTTGATCAGCACGGCCCGTTCGACCTCGGCCGGATGGCGGCTGGCCCATTCCACCGCCGCCATGCCGCCCAGCGACAGCGCCAGCAGCGAGTACGGCGGCGGCAAGCCGCGCTGGCGCAGCTCATGGCGGCAAAACGCCGCCATTGCCGCCACCGACGTGGGGCTGGCCAGCGCGTGATGGACGCCGTTGCCGGGCAGGTCGGGCGTGACGATGGTGGCGCCGGTGCCGGACAGGGCCTCGGCCAGTTGGCCGGGAAAGCGGCCCCAGTGGCGTTGCTCGCGCATCAGGCCGCGCAGCAGGATCCAGGTGGTCATGGCATCACGCTCCGTACCATTGCCCCAGCGCGCGCCGGTGCTGCTGCTTGCGCGCCAGTCCCTCGGGCACCCAGCGGCCGTGACTGTTGACGGCACGCATCAGGAAATCGAACCAGATCAGGTGCCGGCGCAGCACCCGTTGCAGGCGGTGGGTGGCGGTGGGGTTGAACATGGCCACGCGGTCGAACAGCTGGCGCGGATTTTTCTTCACCCACAGCCACGAGCCCATTTCCAGCGTGAACGGCAGGAACACGCGGTCGTTATAGCTGGTGCCGTTGAGGTACAGGTAATCCCACAGGTCGCCGTGGGTGCGGTACTGGCGGCTCTGCGGCTCGAACACGTAGTTGTGGTTGGGGTAGCTCTCGCTGAACAGTTCTTCCAGCGCGCCGATGTCGGCCAGGTGCGCAATCGGTGCGGCCGTGTGGGCGTGCGGGAACCACAGGCGGTCGCGCAGGCCGAAGCCGGAATGGCAGTCGAGCGCCATGCTGAACTGGCGGGTGAGCAGCTCGCGTTCGACCACGTCGCACACGGCCTGGCTTTCCGGTTCCATTGGTCCCGCAGCCGGACCCCGATACCACGGCAGGCGCGCGCTGTAGCGCTGGCCACCGAGCATGAACGGCACCCGGTCCACGGCGGACAGCGGCGCGTTGCGCATCAGGTCCACGCCTTGCGGATTGCAGCGCGTGGCCTGCCACATGCCGCCCGGATTAACCAGTGGCATGAAAACCAGGCGCATCGATTCCAGCTGCTGGTGCAGCGTGCGGTCCCAGCGCAGCCGCGCCAGGATGCTTTCCATGAACGACAGGATGACCTGGGTGCCGATCCGTTCCAGTCCATGGATGCCGCCAAAAAAACCGAGCGCCGGCACGTCGGGGCTGGGATTGCCGAGCGCAATCGAATACACGGGGAACTGGCGGCCGTCCATGGCGATGGTGCAATGGGTGTCCACCTGCAGATGCTTGCCGCCGGCGTCGATCAGACGTTTCAGGGTGATCAGTTCTGGCAGGTTTTTCTCGGGCATGGGGCGAGGACACTGGACGCGGGGAATGCCAGTGTAGCTGAAATGGCCGCGCGGGCGCAGCTAGGCGGCGCGTGGCCTGCCATGCTATATTTCGCCGTCAACTTGTTATAAAGAAACCATTGTATGAATACTATTGCCCGTACCCTCGCCGGCGCCATGCTGGTGCTGCTGGCGCAGGCCGCCAGCGCCCAGAATGGCCTGTCCAACGGCAAACCATCGCAAAATATTTCGGTCGGCGTGGTGTCGGTCGTGGTGGCGCCGGTCGCTTCCGTGGCCGAATCGGCCCAAGGCCGCAATCCGGGCGCGGCCAGCGGGCTGGCGCTGGTGGGCACGTCGTACGTGGTGGCCGGGATCGTCGAGGCGGGCGCCGATGCGGTCGAGTTGCTGCTGTCGTCGGCCAGCACGGGCGCCAAGCTGTCCGTCAAGCTCAGCGGCAAGGCCGTGCATA
>JBEVMD010000440.1:0-10739 GCA_040508835.1 Duganella sp.
CCGGGGGTATTCGTCAACTATTTCGTGGGGCAGGACGGATAATTCTTCAGGGGGGGCCTGGTGGTGGTGCGCTTGAGCGAGGTGGCGCCCATGTCGCTGGTGCATGGGGGGGGGGTGCATTACGTGGCCGCGCGCGCGGCCGAAGCGCGGCTGGTGGCCGAGCGCGACGGCAAGGCCATCGTGTTTCCCGCGTCGCTGCAGGCATACAAGAACGATCCGCGCACGGCCGAAGTGTTCGAGGTGCAGCAGCAGCTGAAAAACGCGCGCGAAGCGGCGCTGAAAAACGAGCTGGCGGCCGTCGACGAAAACATCGCCGGCCTGCGCGCCCAGACGCGCGGCCTGGAAGACTCGCGCGAAGCGAAGGTGCAGCAGCTGGGCTTTTTGAAGGAGCAGGTGGAAAACATGCGCGACCTGGCCAAAGAAGGCTATATCGCCCGCTCGCGCCTGCTCGAAGTGGAGCGCACGTACGCCCAGGTCAATGGCGCCATTTCCGAGGACATCGGCAACATCAGCCGGGGCCAGCGCCAGGTGCTGGAACTGTCGCTGCGCCGCGTGCAGCGCGCCCAGGAATACCAGAAGGAAGTGCGGTCGGCCCTGTACGACGCCCAGAAGGAAGCCGATGCCCTGTCCGGCCGTATGCTGTCGCTCGACTACGACCTGGCCAACGCCGAGATCCGCGCGCCGGTGGGCGGCATCGTGGTGGGCCTGAATGTGTTCACCCGGGGCGGCGTGGTCGCGCCCGGCGCGAAGCTGCTCGACATCGTGCCGGCCGACGACGGCCTGGTGGTGGAAGGCCAGCTGCCCGTCAACCTGGTCGACCGCGTCCATACCAGGCTGCCGGTGGAACTGATTTTTTCGGCCTTCAATGCCAACCGCACGCCGCATATCGCGGGCGTGGTGGAGCAGGTGGCGGCCGACCGCACGGTGGACGAGCGCACCGGCGCGGCCACCTATAAGGTGCGCGTCAAAGTGACGCCGGAAGGCACGCGCATGATCGCGCAGCACCAGATGGATGTGCGGCCCGGCATGCCGGTGGAAATCTTCGTCAAGACCGGCGAGCGCACCATGATGAACTACCTGCTCAAGCCGGTGATCGACCGCGCCAAAACCTCGCTGTCGGAGGACTGATTGAAGCCTGCCGCTCCTTTTTCCATCGCGCTGGCGCTGCTGGCGCACGCTGGCGGCGCCCACGCGATCAGCCTGATGCAGGCCTACCAGGCCGCGCTGCAAAACGATCCCACGTACCGCAGCGCCACCCACGAATACGAGTCCGGCATCGAGAACCAGGTGCTGGGCCGCTCGGCGCTGCTGCCCAGCGTGTCGGCCAGCTACTCCAACAGCCGGGTGGACGCCGAGATCGTGTACATCACCAACGGCATCGCCACGCCGCAGCGCGACCTCGAATACCGCAGCAAGTCGGCCGTGATCCAGGTACGGCAGCCGGTGTTCAGCCTGGAAGCGATCGCGCGCTACCACCAGGGCCTGTCGCAGACCGACTACGCCACCGCGGTCTTCGCCTCGCGCAAGCAGGAGCTGATCCTGCGCCTGGCCGGCGCCTACACGGAGGCGCTGTTCGCCAACACCCAGCTACGCCTGGCCGAGGTGCAGCGCGACGTGTACCTCGAACAGCGCTCCGTCAACAACCGCCTGTTCGACAAGGGCGAGGGCACCAGGACCGACATGCTGGAAACCGAGGCGCGGCTGGACCTGGCCGAAGCGCAGGTGCTGGAAGCGAAGGACAATGTGCAGACCACGCTGGCGGCGCTGTCGGCCATCGTCGGCCAGGACGTGACGGCCATCGACGACGTGGCCGCCGAATTTCGCCTGGCGCCGGACGCCGTGATCCGCTATGACGAATGGCGCGACGTGGCGCTGCGCCAGAATCCCGAGATCGTCGCCATGCAGTTCGCGGTGGAGTCGTCGCGCCAGGAAATCAACAAGGCCAGGTCGGGCCACACGCCGCGGCTGGACCTGGTGGCCAGCTACGCCAAGAACAATTCGGACACGCTCAACACCCTGAACCAGGATTCCAAGCAGAAGTCGATCGGCTTCCAGCTCAACGTGCCGCTGTACTCGGGCGGCGCGGTGAGCGCGACCACGCGCCAGGCCGTGGCAAGCAACGAAAAGGCCAAGGCCGACCAGCAGGCCGCCACCGACAAGGTGCTGGTGGAGCTGCGCAAGCAGCATGCGCTGGTGGCCAGCAGCGTGGCGCGGCTGCGCGCGCTGGACAAGGCAGTGGCGTCGGGCACCATGCTGGTAACGGCCACCGAGCAAAGCATCAAGGGCGGCGTGCGCATCAACCTCGACCTGCTCAACGCCCAGCAGCAGCTGACCACCAGCCGGCGCGACCAGGCCCAGGCGCGGTATAACTATCTGATGGCGATGCTGAAATTGCGGGCGGCGGCCGGTGTGCTCGATGCCGGTGCGTTACAGGAAGTGGCGGCGTATTTCCGCTGAGGGCGAGCTGTCACCCGCACTCCGGTGCCGGGATCTGGCCCTGCAGGGCCGGACCCTTGCGGCAGGGCCTGCGCATCGGCGGCGGCGGTGGCGGGGGCGGGAGTCAGGCCAGCGCGTAGTCCCGGCGCTCACTTGCGGGCGCGGCGGACTTGTCGCCCATGCTGCCCACCAGCGGCTGGCGCGAGGCCTGCAGGCTGGCGGCAATCGCGTCGGCCAGTCCGGCCAGCGTGTCGTGGCGCTTGCGCGCTTCCGACCGTTTTTTGGAAGCGATTGCCGCCAGGTCCGGTTCGGCGAGCGGCTCGCACGGCAGGCGGTAATCGCCGTCCGCGCGCGGCGTGGCGTCCAGTTCCAGCCACAGGGCGTCGTAATCGGCGTGCACCTTGCCCTGGCGTACCGAGCGGCACACGGTGCGGTTGGCGTTGCCCACCAGGCGCAGTTCGACGCAGCCCAGCGCGTGGCCGATCTGGCCCAGCAGCTTGACCATCATGCTTTTCGGGCGCAGGCCATGCAGTTCGCGGGTGGCGTCCTTGATGACCTGCAGGCCGTGTTCGCCGCGCGGGCCCTGCATGCAGCCGATGCCCAGCACCATGCCGCGCTCGCCCTGGTGGAACGAGAATGCGCAGTGGTACACGATCAGTTCGTCGGGCCCTGCGCCCTGCACCAGTTGCAGCACCAGTTCGCCCTCGCGCTCCATCGGCTCCACGGCGCACAGCTGGATATGGTAGGGCAGGCCGCCCTTGCCGGTGGCGCGCGCCAGCACCACCTTGTCCTTCGAGGCCAGCGCAGTGAGCGGGCCCAGGCCCTGGCGCAGGATGAAGCGGTAGTGCTCGGTCAGCAGCGCGACGCGCTCCGCATAGCCGAGCGCGTTGCTGAAATAGGGGCGGAAGATTTTATAGACCATGCGCGGATGGTCCGCCACCAGGTCGGCAAACAGCGGAGAGGAGTTCAGCAGCTGCAGCCAGCGGTTCGCGGCCTGGCGGTGCAGCAGGGCGCGCGCGGCCAGCTTGACGTCGTCGCGCAGCCGGCGCAGGCCCGTCAAACCTGCCGTGGCGGAGTGCAGGGTGATCAACATCGTGTGTCCTTCGAGAAGCAGCGGTATCCACACCGCAAGGGGGCGATGGTATGCCTGGCGGCAGGCGCTGACAATTGGGGCCGCAGCGTAAGGGCATTCCCGCATACCGGTCGGCAGGGGAGCACGCGGCTGGCAAGCGGACCAGGCACGCCGGCTAGGGGAAACCCTTAGCGTGAAAAAGGGCTGCGCTTTGGATGGCGCCGATGCATAATGCTACAATACGATACAAATCCGTCCTCCATGTCCTTGCCGCGGCCCACCTCCTTACTTCGTCACCTGCAGTTTCCGGTCTTTATCGCCCTGTACCTGCTGTTCGACTGGGCCACCTACATCGATCCCCTGTACGGCCTCAACATCACACCCTGGAATCCCGATCCGTCGCTGGGACTGGTGTTCTGGTTGCGCCATGGCTGGCGCGCGGCGCTGCCGTGGTGGATCGCGCTGATCCTGGGCGAAATCCTGGTGCGCGGCATGCCGGCCGGCCTGGTGCCCACCATCCTGCTGTCGCTGTGGCTGACCGCCGGTTACGGCATGACGGGGGAGGCGCTGCGCCGCGCGTTCGGCAGCGACGGCCTGTTCGACAGCCGCAGCCGGCTGTTCCAGTGGGTGGCGATCGTCGCGGTGGGCGCGCTGCTCAACGACCTGGTGTACATCAGCCTGCTGTGGGCGTATGGCCTTATCCCTGCCGGCAACTGGGGCACGGCGGTGCTGCGCTTCGGCATCGGCGACATGGTGGGCGTGGTGGTGTCGATGCCGCTGATCTGGATCCTGGCCAGCGCCCAGGGCCGGCAGCGCCTGCGCGACACCGTGTGGCGGCCCGAAACGCTCGGCTACCTGGCGCTGGCCATCGGCGTGCTGTACCTGGTGTTCGGCAGCATTGCCACGTCGGAATTCAAGGATTTTTATTTCCTGTTCCTGCCCGTGGTGTGGGCGGCCTCGCGCCACGGGCTGTACGGCACGGCGCTGATGGTGTTCGTGCTGCAGGCGGGCATCGGCGCGCTGGTCAAGTGGAACCACGCGGGCGACATTGCCGTGCACGAGTTGCAGATGCTGGACGCGGTGCTGGCGCTGGTGGGCTTTTCGCTGGGTATCGTGGTCGATGAACTGCGCCAGGTCTCGAGCGATTTAAAACAGTCGCTGCGGCTGGCGGCCGCCGGCGAAATGGCTGCCGCGCTGGCGCACGAACTGAACCAGCCGCTGACCGCCCTGGGCACGTACGGCAAGGCCTGCGAATTCCTGCTGGAACGGGGCGAGAGCGGCGCCATGCTCAAAAGCGTGGTGCAGCGCATGATTGCCGAATCGGGCCGCGCGGCCGAGGTGGTGCGGCGTCTGCGCGACTTCTTCCGCACCGGCGCCATGAAGCTCGAGCCGGTCGATGCGCGCCACCTGGTGGCGGGCGTGAGCCAGCAATTCATGGCACAGTTGCGGGAGCTGGAAGTCCAGCTCAAGATCGATGCGATTCCCGCGCTGCCGGTGCTGGTGGACCGGCTGCAGGTCGAACTGGTGCTGCGCAACCTGCTGGCCAACGCGGTCGAGGCGGTGCAGGACCAGCCGGCGGGCGCGCGCCGCATCACGGTGACCGGCTGGCGCGTGGAAGCGGTGGCCGGCAAGGGCGGCCGCCATGCCGCCCAGCACGCCGCGCATACCCGGCGCGCCACGCTGCACCTGATGATCGAGGACAGCGGCAAGGGCGTGTCGCAGGCGCTGGCTGCGCGATTGTTCGAACCGTTCGTCTCGACCAAGGCGAGCGGACTGGGATTGGGCCTGGTGCTGAGCCGGGCCATCATGGAAGCCCATGGCGGCGCACTGTGGGCCGAAGTTGGAGACAAGGGTATTTTTAAACTGGCGCTGCCATTGGCACGCGCCGAGGAGCCAGAGCATCATGTTGCAGCATAATCCGGACGCGCCAGACCACGGCGCGCACAACCTGACCGTCTACATCGTCGACGACGATCCGTCCGTGCGCGACGCGCTGGGCTTGCTGTTGGGCGTGCGCGGTTACCGCACCGCCGTGTTTTCCAGCGGCGAAGCCTTTCTGCAGGCGTGGCAGCCCGCGTGGCGCGGCTGCCTGCTGCTCGACATCCGCATGTCCGGCATGGACGGGCTGGCGCTGCAGCAGGAACTGGCGCGCCAGGGCTGCCGCATTCCGTTCATCATCATGAGCGGCCACGGCGACGTGGGCACGGCGCGCGCCGCCTTCAAGGCCGACGCCGTCGATTTCCTGGAAAAGCCGTTCGACGACGCCAAGCTGATCGCCGCCATCGACGAGGCGCTGTCGCTGGCGCGCGTGGAACAGCACGAGCAGCAGCGCCGCAGCCGCCACGCCAGCCTGCTGGGCGAACTGACGCCGCGCGAGCGCGAAGTGATGGACCTGGTGGTGCTGGGACGCCACAACCGCGAGATCGGGCCGGCGCTGGGCATCAGCGTGCGCACGGTGGAGGTGCACAAGGCGCGCCTGATGGGCAAGCTGGGCGTGGACAATGTGGCCGACCTGGTGCGGATCAGCCTGCTGGAAAACGACCAGTGATCCCCGCAGGGCCCGGCCGGGGCTGACCCCGTACGAGGTCAGCCCCTGTCACGCAGGGCTGGGGCTAGGGGGCCTGGTAGCAGGCCGGGCACGATTGCTCGTACACGTATTCCGGCGCCAGCTGCTGGCGCGGGGTGACCACGGCGCGGCACACGAAGCATTGCACGGTTTCCGTCGGCTGCAGTTGCGGGTTGAGCGCGGTGCGGTAGTCGAACACGAAACAGTCGCCCGTGTAATGGGCGCCGCCCACTTCCTCGAAGTATTTCAGGATGCCGCCTTCGAGCTGGTACACATTGTCGTAGCCGATGTTCTGCATGTGGATCGCAGCCTTTTCACAGCGGATGCCGCCGGTGCAGAAGGTCACCACCGTCTTGCCGGCGAAGTCGTCCTTGTGGGCGGCAATCAGTTCCGGGAACTCCGTGAATTTCTTGATGCGGTAGTCGACCGTGTTGTCGAACGTGCCCACGTCCACCTCGAAATCGTTGCGCGTGTCGACCATCACCACCGGCTTGCCGTTGTCGTCGACGCCATTGTCGAGCCAGCGCTTGAGCGTGTGCGCTTCGACGAACGGCGCGCGCCCTTCTTCGGGCTTGATCAGCGGCATGCGCATGGTGATGATCTCTTTTTTGATCTTGACCAGCATGCGCTTGTGCGACTGCTCGGACGACAAGCTCTCTTTTACTTCCAGGTCGGCAAAGCGGGCGTCGCTGCGCACCCACGCCAAAAACTCATCGATGTGCTCGCGCGGGCCGGACAGGAACATATTGATGCCTTCCGGCGTCAACAGAATCGTGCCCTTGAGGCCCAGGCGCGCGCAGATGTCCTGGTATTGCGGCCGCATTGCCTCGGTATCGTCGAAGGTGACGAATTTGTAGGCGGCGATATTGACGTGAGGAACGTTGGCAGAGGAAGCAATAGCGGCAGCGGCGACGGGAGCGCCAGCATGCGCTTCAGCTTGTAAAGCAGTATTAGCGGACATGGTGGTAAGGGAACAAAAGAGGGAAGGCGACATTATACGCAAAATGCCGGCCGCCGCGCAGAACGCGCGCCCGGTCCGCGCCGCTGCACTGGTAAAATAGGGGGTTATTGAACCAGCATTGAGCAGCGTATGAACATGGTAGCAAACGAGCAATTGGCAGACACCGTCGTGGCGCCCGATGAGGATGTGGTCACGCCCCTGGGGCCGGACTTTGTCCACCTGCGGGTGCACTCGGAATACTCGATCGTCGATGGCCTGGTGCGCATCGACGACCTGGTCAAGACGGCCGCCAAGGACAAGCAGGCGGCGCTGGCGGTGACCGACCTGTCTAATATGTTCGGCATGGTCAAGTTCTACAAGGCCGCGCGCGGCAAAGGCATCAAGCCCATCGTGGGCGTCGATGTGTGGATCACCAACGACGACAACCGCGACAAGCCGTCGCGTTTGATGCTGCTAGCCAAGAACCGCATGGGCTACCTGCAGCTGTGCGAACTGCTGTCGCAAGCGTGGCTCACCAACCAGCACAAGGGCCGCGCCGAGATCCGCACCGAGTGGCTGGCCAACCTGGTCCACCAGCAGTACGCGCTGCTGCCCGGCGATTCGCCTGCCAACGGCCTCATTGCCCTGTCCGGCGCCCACTTCGGCGACATCGGCACGGCCATTGAAAACGGCAACCCGGAGCTGGCCGAGCAGCACGCGCAGAAGTGGGCCAAGATCTTCCCGGGCCATTTTTATATCGAAATCCAGCGCGCCGGCCAGGCCAACCAGGAAGCGCAGGTGCGCCACGCGGTGGCGCTGGCGTCCAAGCTGGGCTTGCCCGTGGTGGCCACGCACCCGGTGCAGTTCATTTCCAAGGACGAGTTCATCGCCCACGAGGCGCGCATCTGTATTGCCGAAGGCGAAATGCTGGCCAACGGCAAGCGCGTGCGCAAGTTCAACGAGCAGATGCGGTTCCTGACGCAGGCGGAAATGCGCGCGCTGTTCCACGACCTGCCGGCCGCCCTGCACAACTCGGTGGAGATTGCCAAGCGCTGTAATCTGACGCTCACGCTGGGCAAGCCGCAGCTGCCCAACTTCCCCACGCCGGGCATGACGATCGACGAGTTCCTGGTCGCCGAAACCAAAAAGGGGCTGGAAGAGCGGCTGATCCAGCTGTACCCCGATCCCGAGCGGCGCGAAAAAGAGCGCCCGCGCTACGAGGCGCGGCTCGATTTCGAGAACAAGACCATCATCAACATGAAGTTCCCCGGCTACTTCCTGATCGTGGCCGAGTTCATCCAGTGGGGCAAGAACAACGACGTGCCGATCGGCCCGGGCCGCGGTTCGGGCGCCGGTTCGCTGGTCGCGTATGCTTTGAAAATTACCGACCTCGATCCGCTCAAGTACAACCTGCTGTTCGAACGTTTCCTGAACCCGGAACGGGTTTCGATGCCCGACTTCGACATCGACTTTTGCCAGGAAAAGCGCGAACTCGTCATCCAGCACGTGAAAGACCTGTACGGCCGCGACGCCGTGTCGCAGATCGCCACGTTCGGTACCATGGCAGCCAAGGGCGCGATCCGCGACGTCGGCCGGGTGATGGACTTCGGCTATAACTTCTGCGATGGCGTCTCGAAACTGATTCCGTTCAAGCCGGGCAAGCCGGTGTCGATTGCCGAGGCCATCGAAGAAGAACCGATGCTCAAGGAGCGCCAGCAGAACGAAGAGGAAGTGTCGCAACTGCTGGACCTGGCGCAACAGGTCGAGGGCATCACCCGTAACATCGGCATGCACGCCGGTGGCGTGCTGATCGCCCCGGGCAAGCTCACCGACTTCTGCCCGCTGTACACGCAGGGCGGCGACGGCGGCGTGGTGTCGCAGTACGACAAGGACGACGTGGAGGCGGTCGGCCTGGTCAAGTTCGACTTTCTGGGCCTGACCACGCTCACCATTCTGGACCGCGCGGTCCGGTACATCAAGGCGCTGGACCCCGTCGAAAAGGATTTCGACCTGTCCAAGCTGCCGCTGAACGACCGGCCGTCGTACGACCTGCTCACCAAGGCCAAGACGGTGGCCGTGTTCCAGCTCGAGTCGCGCGGCATGCAGGGCATGTTGAAGGATGCCCGGCCCGACCGCTTCGAGGACATCATTGCGCTGGTGGCGCTGTATCGTCCGGGCCCGATGGACCTGATCCCCGACTTCTGCAAGCGCAAGCACGGCGAAAAATTCGACTATCCCGATCCGCGCACCGAGTCCATTTTGTCCGAAACCTACGGCATCATGGTGTACCAGGAGCAGGTGATGCAGATGGCGCAGATCGTCGGCGGCTACTCGCTGGGCGGCGCCGACATGCTGCGCCGCGCGATGGGTAAAAAGAAGGCCGAAGAGATGGCCGAGCACCGCGAGATCTTCCGCGCGGGCGCCGCCAAGGACGGCCTGTCGGCGCAAAAGGCCGACGAGATTTTCGACCTGATGGAAAAGTTCGCGGGCTACGGTTTCAATAAATCGCACGCCGCCGCGTACGCGCTGCTGTCGTACCACACCGCGTATTTGAAGGCGCACCATCCGGCCGCGTTCATGGCAGCCAATATGTCGCTGGCCATGGAAGACACGGAAAAAGTCAAAATCCTGGTCGAGGACGCAATCGACATCTGCGGTTTGACGATCCTGCCGCCCGATATCAACAAGTCCGAATTCCGCTTCGTGCCCGACGGCCCGGCGCCGTCCGTCACCGGCAAGAAGGTCACGCAGATCCGCTACGGCCTGGGCGCCTGCAAGGGCGCGGGCCAGAACGCGATCGAGGCGATCATCGCTGCGCGCACGGCCGACGGACCGTTCACCAGCCTGTTCGATTTCTGCAAGCGCGTCGATAAAAAACAGATCAACCGCCGCACCATCGAGTCGCTGATCCGCGCCGGCGCGTTCGACTGCCTGAATGTCGACCGGGCGATCTTGCTGGCGTCGGTGAGCTTTGCCATGGAATACGCCGACCAGCAGCTGAAATCGGCCAACCAGGTCAGCCTGTTCGGCGGGGACGACAGCGACCTGGAACCGCCGCCCGATTACGTCAAAGCCGAGGTTTTCACCGACCGCCAGCGCCTGTCCGAGGAAAAGATGGCGTTGGGATTCTACCTGTCCGGCCACATGTTCGACTCGTTCGCGCCGGAGGCGCGGCGGTTCTCGCGCACCAAGCTGGCCGACCTGGAACCGTCGCGCGAGCCGCGCATCCTGTGCGGCGTGATCACCGGCATTCGCCCGCAGATGACCCAGCGCGGCAAGTTGCTGATCGTCACGCTGGACGACAAGAGCGCGGTGGTGGAAGTGACGGTCTACGCCGAAGTGTTCGAAGAGAACAAGCACATGATCAAGGAGGACGAGTTCCTGGCCGTGATCGGCAAGGTCTCGGAAGACCGCTTCTCGGGCGGCCTGCGCATTTCGGCGGAAAAAGTGTTCGACATCGTCAGCGCCCGCGTCAAGCACGGCAAGCAGTTGCTGATGTCGCTGCCTACCAACGTCGATACCCGCAAGATGGCCGACCTGCTGGCGCCGCATCGCCATGCCGACGGCTTGCCGGTGTCGATGCGCATCATGCCGCAAGGCGTGGGGTGCGTGGTGCAGCTAGGGGAGGCGTGGCGCGTGGCCCCGTCGGACGATCTGCAGCAGGCCCTGCGCCAACAGCTGGGGGCGCAGGATGTGATGATCGATTATTGAACCGCTGCCGATGA
>JBEVMD010000459.1:0-3091 GCA_040508835.1 Duganella sp.
CGCGCACCTTGGTCATTTCTATCATCTTGCCCAGGCGTTCAGGCGCCGACAGTTTGGCGAATTCGCCGCGTGCCGGACGCGGGCCCTCGCGGCCGGCAGGTGCGGTCGGCTTGATGGACGCCTGGTAGGCCGCCCATGCCGCTTCCTGCTGCGGCGTGATCTTCAGCTGGTCGTGCAGCCGCGCCTGGCGCTTGGCGACCATCTCCGCCATCCTGGCCTGGCGCTGTTCCGGCGTGGCGCGCTGGCCGTGTTGGCCATGCTGGGCTGTATCCTGCGGCGTGGTGTCCTGGGCGTGCGCTGCCGCCATGCCCAGTACCGTAAAACCGATCAGTATGCTTTTGCGTAGGATGTTCATGGTGGTTCCTTTATCTGGTTGAAGGAGCGCGGTGTTGTTGCCGCGCTTGATGCCATCTTGGTCCCCGAAGATTGCCGTGACGTTTCTCTCTCCACATGATTTGTATCCAGATGTGACGTAGCAGATATACAAGCCGATACAATTGGGCATTGGTCGCGCATGCGTGAACTGGGGATAATGATGGTCATGGAACCTACATCGACAATTCTGATCGTTGACGACGATCGCGACATCCGCACCCTGCTGGCCGACTACCTCGAGTCCAATGGCTACCGCGCCCTGTGCGCCGCCGACGGCCTGGCCATGTGGAAGCTGCTGGACGAGTCCAAGCCCGACCTGCTGGTGCTGGACCTGAATCTGCCCGGCGACGACGGCCTCACCCTGTGCCGCAAGCTGCGCGCCCAGTCCACCCTGCCTGTGATCATGCTCACGGCCCGCAGCGAGCCGCTGGACCGCATCCTGGGCCTGGAAATGGGCGCCGACGACTATCTGCCGAAACCGTTCGAGCCGCGCGAGCTGCTGGCGCGCATCCGTAGCGTCCTGCGCCGCAGCAACGCCATGCCCACCGGCAGCGGCGCCGAGAAGGCGCAGCAGATGCGCTTTTCCAACTGGACGCTGGACCTGACCGCGCGCCACCTGCTCAACCCGGACGGCATCGTGATCATGCTGTCGGGCGCCGAATTCCGCCTGCTCAAAGTGTTCCTCGAACACCCGAACCGCGTGCTCAACCGCGACCAGCTGCTGAACCTGACGCAAGGCCGCGACGCCGATCCGTTCGACCGCTCGATCGACATCCAGATCAGCCGCCTGCGCCAGAAGCTGGGCGAGGATGCGCGCGTGCCGCAAATCATCAAGACGGTGCGCAACGGCGGCTACGTGCTGGCCGGCCAGGTCAGCGTGGAGCCGAACGCGTGAGAGCGTTTGCGGGCTCGATGACCGGCCGCGTGTTCATCGTGCTGCTGCTGGGGATGATCGCCTCGGCCGCGCTCACGCAATGGCTGTCGGTGGGCGAGCGCACGCGCGCGTTCGAGCGCTACCGCGACTTCCACGCCATGGAGCGGGCCGAACAATTGATCACCACGGCCGATGCGCTGGACGTGGCGTCGCGCCCCACGTATATGCGCATGGCCGAGCGCGGCACCATCAAGCTGCAAAGCCTGGCGCCGACGCCGGCCGTCGCCTCTGCTGCGCCTGCCAACGCTGCGACCCCGGCCGCCTACGCCTACCCCGGCGCCACGGCCGCGACCGCATTTTCCACCACCCTGCAGCAGCGCCTGGCCAAGGGCATCGTGCTGCAGCCGCTGGCCGCGCCGCCGGTCGAGTGCGGCCAGCCGCGCCAGAGCTACATCTTTGCACCGAGCCAGTGGGGCGGCGCCTGCGAGGCCATGGTCGTCACGCTGCGCGACGGCGCCATGCTCAAGCTGTCGATCCTGCCGCCGCCCGAGCGGCCGGCCACGTCGTTCTCCGAATTCCTGGCGTTGCTGCCGTTCCTGCTGTGCGTGGCCGCGCTGGCTTACCTGGTCACGCGCATGGCCGTGCGTCCGCTCAAGCTGCTGGCCAAGGCCGCCAAGGACCTGGGCAACGACATCAACCATCCGCCGGTGGTGCTCTCCGGCGCGGCCGAGATCCGCCAGGCCAGCGCCGCCTTCAACGCCATGCAGGCGCGCATCCGCCAGCACATCATGCAGCGCACGCAAATGCTGGCCGCCATCACCCACGACTTGCAGACCCCGCTCACGCGGCTGCGCCTGCGGCTGGAAAAAGTGCACGATCCGGAACTGCAGCAGCGCCTGATCGACGACCTGTCGGCCATGCAGCAGATGGTGCGCGAAGGACTGGACCTGGCGCGCAGCATGGACACCACCGAAACCATGCAGGCGCTCGACCTCGACTCGCTGCTCGACAGCGTGTGCAGCGACGCCACCGACAGCGGCCAGCCGGTGGAACTGCGCGGCCGCGCCGCCATGGCGCTGATGGGCCGGCCGCTGGACATGCGGCGCTGCCTGGTCAACCTGATCGACAACGCCGTCAAGTACGGCCACCACGCCCACGTGTCCGTCGAGCGCATTGCCGGCGCGGCGCGCATCGTCATCCGCGACGGCGGTCCCGGCATCGCGCGCGACCAGATGGCGCACGTGTTCGAACCGTTCTACCGGATCGAATCGTCGCGTTCGCGCGAATCGGGCGGTACCGGACTGGGGCTGACCATCGCCCGCAATATCGCCGAGCAGCACGGCGCGACCCTGGCGCTCAACAACCATCCGGAAGGCGGCCTGGAAGTGACGCTGGTGGTGCCCGAGTATTACGCGGTGCGGTAGCAGTGAGTCCGAGAAGCAACAGCAATACAAAAAATCATCGGTCTGGCATGAGCGTCCAGCCAATATTGCCGCCAGCCGTGCGACACTATCGGCCTCTCCATAAGGCAACATTGTTTGCTGCCAGTATCAATTCGGCGAGACAAATTTTTAATAATAATGAAAAAATCTACGATAGCCACGCTGGTGGCCACGCTTGCCGTCGCCGGCCTTGGCGGCTGGTACATGACCCACGGTGGTCACCACGACACGCCTTCCCACGCAGCGCAGGGTAACGGCCAGCAAGGCCCCACGACGGTCAGCGTGGTGGCGCCGGTGCGGCGCGACGTGCCCGTGGTGTTGCAGGCCAATGGCACCGTCACGCCGATCAGCACGGTGGACCTGCATCCGCAAACCACCAGCACGATTGCCAAGGTGCATA
>JBEVMD010000474.1:0-4147 GCA_040508835.1 Duganella sp.
TGCGGCAGGGACGGGAAGGTTACGATGAACGCGCGCTCGTCGGCCGTGAGCAGATCGTCGTAGCGCTCGCCGATCCAGGTCAGCACCAGGTGGAAATTTTCCAGGTAATAAAAGGGGTTTTCCAGGACTTTGATCATTGCGGGCACGGCGGGGAAGGCGAGGGGCTGTATTTATGTACAGTGTATCGCGTTCGCGGCGGAATGCCCAGAAAAATGTCGGGGGAATCGGTGGGCGTGCGGGGTGTTGCCGACAGGCGTAGTCGGGAGTGCTGCAGCGGTTGCCGCTGGCTGACGGATGCGCCGACGCTGCGCGCAGACATTGGATTCCCGCCTGCGCGGGAATGATGGTTCTAGCTGTACGGGTGATAAAAAAAGCCCCGCCGGTGCTGAAGAGGCTTTGCTGCCAAGGGCGACCCGCCAACCGCCGCATCGCCAATGGCTAACTTTTTGCCTGCGCAGCAATGACGGCGCGCAGGCTGACCGGGGATGAGCCTGCGCGCGGAGGACGAGGTGGCGACCGACCGGTGTATCAGCCGGCGGTGGTGCTGGCGGTTGCTGCCTTGGCTGCCTCGGCTGCCTTTTGCTCGACCAGCGCGCTGGCCTTGGCGATCTGTTCTTCCACCGACTGCACCGCCTGCTTGGTGGCCTTGGTCACCTGCTCGTAGCCCGTGAACGCGTTGTCGATGGCGGCCTTGACGATTTGCACGGCGTTTTCCGAACCGGGGCGCACGTTCTTGGTCACGTCGTAAATCAGTGCGCTCAGGTTGGTCTTGGCTTCGGCCATGTGGGCGTCGGCCGCGCGCGTGAATTCTTCGCGGATGTCGGCAATGATGGCGCCCAGTTGCTGGTTGTACGCGGCGGCGCCGGCCACGCCGGGCTGGATTTTTGCTGCGGCCAGGTTCAGCGCGGCCTTGGCGTCGGCCGCCTGGGTCAGTTCCTTGCCGGTGGCCAGCGTATCGGCCATGGTGGATTTGGCGGTGGACATGTTCAGGTTGACCACTTGCTCCACGCCTTGCACCGCGCGGGCGGTCAGGGTGTTGAAGGTTTCCAGCTGAAATTCAAACAGGGCTTTGGTGGCGTTGGCGAACTGCTCGGGATTGGTGAACATTTTGTCTCCTCATGTAAATGATGGAATGGCATGCTCCGGGGTGCGCCCCATGTTGTTATGAACGAATTATTTAACAATAACTAACTTTTCGCAATGGCTATCTCTAAACGGACCGCGAAACTTTTTCCAGCCCGGCCCCAGCGGTGTCTGCGAACACGACAGCACAGAGCTGTCGACCACGCTGCGCCATTGCCAATAGCGTGCCGGCGCCGCGTTCAGTTGCGCGCAGGCCACAAGCAGCAGCCATGATGCGATGATTTTGGGAAAATATCTAAGCATGGCGCAAGCCTACAGCAAATTGCCGCGCCCTGATAGCGGCGCGGCTACCGCGGCGCGACCTTGGGCAGACGCAGTTTAACCCGCGTGCCCACGCCTTCCTTGCTGGCCACATCGATGTGGCCGCCCAGCACGCCCGTCACGATGTTGTGCGTGATATACAAACCAAGGCCGGAGCCGCCCGCGCCCATGCGGGTGGTAAAGAACGGGTCGTAGATGCGCGCCAGGTTGGCGGCCGCAATGCCCACGCCGTCGTCGCTGATGTCGATGGTGATCTCGCCCGGGCCGTCGAGTGTGCTGGTATCGCGGGCGCTGACGCTGACCGTTCCCTTGCGCTCGCCGCCCAGGCCGTGCACCGCCGCGTTTTCCACCAGGTTCTGCAGCGCCTGGACCAACGGACCCGGATAACTGTCGAGCTCGACCAGATGGTCGATGTTTTCCACCAGCGCCACGCCCTGGCGGCGCAGGTCCGCTTCCATCGATTGCAGCAGCTGCGCGACCTGGTCGCCCAGCACGAAGCGGGCGCGCTGCGAGCTGGCGCTGCCCACCGCGATGTGGCGGAAGCTGGCCACCAGCGCGGCCGCCCGGTTCAGGTTGCGCAGCACCACCTGGTCGGCGCTGACGGCCTGTTCGATATAAGTTTCCAGCACCGAGCGCCGCAGGCCGCCGTCCAGCTCGCGCTTGAGCTCGGCCGTGCGCTCGCTCATGGTGCTGGCCATCACCAGGCTGTTGCCGATCGGCGTGTTCAGTTCGTGCGCCACGCCGGCCACCAGTGCGCCCAGCGCCGCCAGTTTTTCGCGGCGTACCAGCTCGTCCTGGGTCAGGCTGAGGTTTTCCAGCGCGGCCGTCAGTTCCTCGTTGACGTGGTCGGCCATGTCCTTCGACTGGCGCAGTTCGGCGGTGCGGGCCGCCACCAGTTCTTCCAGGTGTTCGCGGTGGCGCAGCAATTCCTCTTCGCGCCGCAGGCGCGAGATCGCAATGCCCGCCATGTGGGCGGCCGCGCCGATCAGCGCCAGGTCGTCGGCGGACGGCGCGCGCACCGTGCGGTAATACATGGCAAACGAGCCGATCACATTGGTGCGGTCGTGCATGATCGGGATCGACCAGCACGCCCGCAGCCCGTACTGCGCGGCCATGTCCTTGTAGGGTTCCCACAGCGGATTGTGCAGGATATCGGCCACGATCACCGTCTCGCGGCGGAACATGGCCGTGCCGCACGAGCCCACCGACGCGCCGATCGGCAGGCCGATCAGGGAGTCGAGGTAGGCGCGCGGCATGGTCGGTCCGGCCGCCGAGGCCACCGTGCGCCCGTCCGGCCCCAGCAGCATGACGGTGCAGATCACGTCCGGCGATTGCGACTCGATCAGCTGCACCAGCTTGTCCAGCGTGGCGTCCAGCGGGGCCGACTGGGCGATCATTTCCAGCAGCTTGTTCTTGCCGTCGCGCAGGGCTGCTGCCAGGTTGCGTTCGGTGACGTCGACCACGCGCACGTGCATCAGCCGGTGCTCGCCCGACAGCAGCGGCACCATGCGCAGTTCGCAGTCCAGCAGCCGGCCGCTGCTGTGCAACATCTTCAAAGCGAACATCTGGGTGGCGCCCGCCATCACCCGGATCACGTGCTCGGTCAGCACTTCGTCCGACAACCGGCCGTCGGGCTGCAGAGGCGGGCATAGCGACGGCAGGTCGGTCTGTACCAGCTCGGTTTCGGTCAGGCCGAACAGGCGGCGTGCACGGCGATTCACGTCCAGCAGATGGTTGGTGCCGCGCTGCATCAGCAAAATGGCGTCGGGCGAGCCGGCCAGCATGGTGTGGTAATTGACTTCCAGCGTGGCCATGGTGGGCAGGCTGCGCGTCATCGGCGCCGGCAGGATGGCTTTCAGGCGCAGCAGGATTTTTTCCGCCAGGTCGTCCACATCCAGGCTGAGCGGCAGATAGGCGCTGGCGCCAATCTCGACGGCCCGCGCCTGTTCTTCCGCATGCGGCGTGGTGGAGAGCAGGTACAGCGGCACATCCGGCCCGCACAGCTGGAGTACGCGCTGGCACAGTTCCAGGCTGGCGCTGCCGGCCAGCGCCACGTCGACGATGGCCAGCGCCAGATGGCCGGCGCGCGCCAGTTCGAGTGCTTCGCTGCCGCGGCTCACGGCGCGCACGGTATAGCCATGGCGCGCCAGCGTCTGGCCCAGGCCGGCGTGGTCGTACGCCGAGCTGGTGGCAAGCAGTATGGTGCGCGGCGATTCGGGTAGCGGCGACGGCGTCATGGCGTTCGGATGGTTCCGCAAGCTACGGTTGCACCTAGTGTATTACAGTTCGGCGCGGCTGTTCAGTTCAGGCAACTTTAACGGCCGGCGCGTCCGCGGCATCCTGCGCCTGCCGGATCAGCGGGAAGTTGGTCTCGATCCAGTCCACCAGCACTTCCAGCCGTTGCGCCGCTTCGCGCCCGAGCGGCGTGAGGCTGTATTCCACGTGCGGCGGCACCACCTGGTGCGCCACGCGCAGGACCAGGCCGTCGTAGGCGAGGGCATCGAGCGTCTGCGCCAGCATTTTTTCGCTGACGCCCCCGATCGCGCGGCGCAGCTCGCTGAAGCGGTGGCGGCGTTCGAGCAGCACCACCATCACCAGCACGCCCCAGCGGCTGGTGATGTGGCCGAGCACGGTGCGCGACGGGCATTCGGCCGCCAGCACGCGCGCCTGCAGGGGATCGCAGTCGCGCACGCTTTCTTGCAAGGTGGCGCGCAGGGATTTGGGTGGCTGCATGGCAAAGGCT
>JBEVMD010000245.1:0-19468 GCA_040508835.1 Duganella sp.
GGATGTAGCTGTCCAGTGCATCGGCCAGACGCATGATGGCGTCAACGCCCATCTCGCCTTCTTTGCCTTCCAGCGCCATACGTGCCGAACCTTTGATGATTGGGACGTCGTCGCCTGGGAACTCGTATTTCGAGAGCAGCTCGCGCACTTCCATTTCGACCAGTTCCAGCAGTTCTGCGTCGTCGACCAGGTCGCACTTGTTCAGGAACACGATGATGTATGGAACGCCAACTTGGCGGGCCAGCAGGATGTGTTCGCGGGTCTGTGGCATCGGGCCGTCAGCTGCGGAGCACACCAGGATCGCGCCGTCCATCTGCGCTGCGCCGGTAATCATGTTTTTGATGTAGTCGGCGTGGCCTGGGCAGTCAACGTGAGCGTAGTGACGGCCAGCGGTTTCGTACTCAACGTGTGCGGTGTTGATGGTGATGCCGCGTGCTTTTTCTTCCGGTGCAGCGTCGATCTGGTCGTAAGCTTTTGCTTCGCCGCCGAATTTCTTCGACAGAACGGTAGCGATAGCTGCGGTCAGGGTGGTTTTGCCGTGGTCGACGTGACCGATGGTGCCTACGTTGACGTGCGGTTTAGTCCGCTCGAACTTTTCTTTTGCCATTTTGAATCATCCTTAAAACATTGTTTGTAAATTTGCGGCCCGGTGATCGACCGGGACCGCAATGACACTAATTACTTGGCTTTCGCGGTAACGATCGCGTCGATCACGTGCTTAGGCGCTTCCGAGTAGTGCTTGAATTCCATCGTGTAGGTTGCACGACCTTGCGTTGCGGAACGCAGGGTGGTCGAGTAACCAAACATTTCCGACAGTGGCACTTCGGCTTTGATGATCTTGCCGCCGCCGCCTGGGATTTCGTCCATGCCCTGCACCATACCGCGGCGGGACGACAGGTCGCCCATCACGGTACCGGCGTAGTCTTCCGGCGTTTCCACTTCCACAGCCATCATCGGCTCCAGAATGACTGGCGATGCTTTGCGGCAGCCATCTTTGAAGGCCATCGAAGCGGCCATCTGGAACGCGTTTTCGTTCGAGTCCACGTCGTGGTACGAACCGAAGAACAGCGTCACCTTGACGTCCACGACTGGGTAGCCAGCCAGCACGCCGGTGTTCAGGGTGCCGCGCACGCCTTTTTCCACTGCAGGGATGTATTCGCGAGGAACGGTACCGCCCTTGATGGCGTCAACGAACTCGAAGCCCTTGCCTGGTTCTTGCGGCTCGATCTTCAGCACAACGTGACCGTATTGACCACGACCACCGGATTGCTTGACGAACTTGCCTTCCGATTCTTCGCAGGTTTTACGGATCGTTTCGCGGTAAGCCACTTGTGGCTTGCCGACGGTCGCTTCCACGCCGAATTCGCGCTTCATGCGGTCCACGATAATTTCCAGGTGCAGCTCGCCCATACCACCGATGATGGTCTGGCCCGATTCTTCGTCGGTCTTCACGCGGAACGAAGGATCTTCCTGTGCCAGGCGGTTCAGCGCCAGGCCCATTTTTTCCTGGTCGGCCTTGGTTTTTGGCTCGACTGCCTGTTGAATCACAGGCTCAGGGAAGATCATTTTTTCCAGGGTGATGATCGAGGTCGGATCGCACAGGGTTTCGCCCGTGGTCACGTCTTTCAGACCAACGGCAGCGGCGATGTCGCCGGCGCGCACTTCTTTGATCTCTTCGCGCTGATTCGCGTGCATCTGCAGAATACGGCCCAGACGCTCTTTACGACCTTTGACCGAGTTGTACACGGTGTCGCCCGAATTGACGGCGCCCGAGTACACGCGGAAGAAGGCCAGCTGGCCGACGAACGGGTCGGTCATGATCTTGAAGGCCAGCGCCGAGAACTTCTCGTCGTCCGCAGGACGGCGGGTGGTTGGCTGGTCGTCTTCATCCGTACCGCCGACGTCGTCGATGTCCAGTGGCGACGGCAGGTATTCGATGACCGCGTCCAGCATGGCTTGCACGCCCTTGTTCTTGAAGGCGGTACCGCACATCATTGGAACGATTTCCGAAGCGATGGTACGGGTACGCAGTGCCTGCTTGATCTCGGCTTCGGTCAGGTCGCCTTCTTCCAGGTACTTGTTCATCAGCTCTTCGGTGGCTTCAGCAGCAGCTTCCACCATCTTTTCGCGCCACTCGGCGGCCGAATCAGCCAGCTCTGCAGGAATATCGACGTAGTCGAATTTCATGCCTTGCGATGCTTCGTCCCACAGGATAGCTTTCATCTTGACCAGATCGATCACGCCTTTGAAGTTGTCTTCAGCGCCGATAGGGATCTGGATCAGGACCGGGTTCGCCTTCAGGCGAGCACGCATCTGCTCGTAGACCTTGAAGAAGTTGGCGCCGGTACGGTCCATCTTGTTCACGAAGGCCAGACGTGGCACTTTGTACTTGTTAGCCTGACGCCATACGGTTTCCGACTGTGGCTGCACGCCGCCGACTGCGCAGTAAACCATGCAAGCACCGTCAAGCACGCGCATCGAGCGTTCAACTTCAATGGTGAAGTCAACGTGGCCCGGGGTGTCGATGATGTTGATGTGGTGTTCTGGGAAGTTGTTGGCCATGCCTTTCCAGAAGCAGGTCGTCGCTGCCGAGGTAATGGTAATGCCGCGCTCTTGTTCCTGTTCCATCCAGTCCATGGTGGCGGCGCCATCGTGAACTTCACCGATCTTGTGGTTCACGCCCGTGTAGAACAGGACGCGCTCGGTGGTGGTGGTCTTACCTGCATCGATGTGAGCGGAGATACCGATGTTGCGGTAGCGCTCGATGGGGGTCTTGCGGGCCATAATTAATCCTAAATCTTTGAATGGACAAAACCGAGCGCCATTTTTTGTGAAAAAAATGAGCCCGGCCTCGAACAACAGATAACAACCAGACCACGGATGGCCCGGCCGATTTTATTAGAAGCGGAAGTGCGAGAACGCCTTGTTCGCTTCTGCCATACGGTGCACTTCGTCACGCTTCTTCATCGCACCGCCGCGGCCTTCAGCCGCTTCCATCAGCTCACCGCCGAGGCGTTGTGGCATGGATTTTTCGCTACGCTTGTTCGCAGCTTCACGCAGCCAACGCATCGACAGCGCCATACGACGAACTGGGCGTACTTCAACCGGCACCTGGTAGTTTGCACCACCGACGCGACGGGATTTTACTTCAACCAGTGGTTTGGCGTTGTTGATCGCGGTTGCGAACACTTCCAGCGGGTCTTTACCCGACTTGGAGGCGATGTGCTCGAAGGCACCGTAGATGATGTTTTCTGCGACCGATTTTTTACCGGACAGCATCAGAACGTTCACGAATTTGGCGACATCCGTGTTACCGAATTTTGGATCCGGCAGGATTTCGCGCTTGGGTACTTCACGACGACGTGGCATATCAATTCCTTTCAATCTTCAGTTGAGGTGCGCAGATATGGGCTCGCACTCTCGCGGAGGGTCATCATAACCATCCACTTACTCGACCATTTCCGGTCGATTACATTCACTTAGCTATAGCTGATAAGTTGCCACTGAGCGAAAACTTTTAATGCAGATTACTTCTTGGCTTTAGCGCGCTTGGTACCGTATTTCGAGCGAGCTTGCTTACGGTCTTTAACGCCCTGGGTATCCAGTGCACCGCGAACCATGTGGTAACGCACACCTGGCAAGTCTTTTACACGACCGCCGCGCAGCAGAACAACGCTGTGCTCTTGCAGGTTGTGGCCTTCACCGCCGATGTACGAAATGACTTCGAAACCGTTGGTCAGACGCACTTTGGCGACTTTACGCAAAGCCGAGTTAGGCTTCTTAGGAGTGGTGGTGTACACACGGGTGCAAACACCGCGCTTTTGCGGGCTGTTTTCCAGCGCCGGCGATTTGCTTTTCACGGTCAGGGCGACACGTGGATTGCGAATCAGTTGATTGATGGTTGGCATCGTTCTAAACCCAACTTAATAACAACGTGGACAACCCGGACAACTGTCCGGGGACGAATCTCAGTCTCAACTCAGGGAGCATCGAAGGCGCGCACAGCCAGTCTCTGGGACCAGCCGAAAACAGCGTATACGATGCGCAGACTAAATGGAGAACTCGCGAGTGTAGGGCAATTAAGCGGGCCAGTCAACATAAATGGCAGAAAGATGGTCCCACGATGTTGCACTGTTGCAGACTTTTGCAGCGGCAGTCGCACCCCGAAAAGCTGCCCGGAACGGGCGGAAACACTCGATAATAGCCGTCTATTCCTCAGCACTGCCTCTTTTCTTTCATGCGATCCTTGTTGCGCCCTTCCCCCCTGTTCGTGCTTGCCAGTTATCTGCTGCTATCCCTGGTGCCCTGCGTGCCCCTGCTGCTGGGCCGCCCCGCGCCCGACCTCGGCCACATCCTGGGCCTGCAAGCGCTGCTGTGGATCGCCGTCTGGGGCGTGTTCCAGCGCCCTGCCTGGTTTCACTGGCTGCTGCTGCCTGCGCTGTTGGGCCTGCCCACCGAGCTGTACTTGTTTTTATATTACGGGCAGGGCATTTCCACCCACCACCTGGGCATCATTGCCGAAAGCAGCCCGGTCGAGGCAATGGAATTCCTCGGCAACAAGGTATGGCTGATGGGCGCCGTGCTGGCGGCCGTGCTGGCCTGGTGGGTGGCCATCTTCATCGCTGCCCGGCGCAGCCCGCAACTGACCTGGCGCGGCAAGACGCGCTGGCTGGCCCTGCCGGCCATGGCCGCACTGGCCGTGCTGGGCTGGCCCACGCCCACGCCCACGCCCGTATTCGAACACGCGCCATTTACTTTCAACAACTTTGCCAACTCCTGGCCGTTCGGCCTGACCGCCCGCGGCGTCGATTTTTATAACGAGCGCCGCTACCTGGCCGAACTGGGCCAGCGCAGCAGCCATTTCACGTTCAAAGCGCACCAGGCCGCGCCCGATGGCGCACCCGAGGTCGTCGTCATGGTGCTGGGCGAATCGTCGCGCTACGACCGCTGGGGCATCAACGGCTACGAGCGCGACACCACCCCGCTGCTGCGCCAGGAAGCCAATCTGGTGTCGCTCACCGACGTCATCACGTCGGTCTCGGCCACCCGGCTGTCGGTGCCGGTGATCATTTCGCGCAAGCCCGCCATGCAAAGCCTGAAGGCCGGCTTTTCGGAAAAATCGTTCCTGACCGCCTACAAGGAAGCGGGCTTTAAAACCTGGTGGCTGTCGAACCAGATTTCGTTCGGCGAGTTCGATACGCCCGTGTCGGTGTTTGCCAAGGAAGCGGACGTGATCCAGTTCATGAACCTGGGCAGTTTTAATAACCGCTCCAATCTCGACCAGATCCTGCTGGGGCCGCTGCAGCAGGCAATGCACGACCCGTCGCCCAAAAAACTGATCGTGCTGCACACGCTGGGCAACCACTGGAACTACAGCCAGCGCTACCCGCAGCAGTTCGACAAGTGGCAGCCGTCGCTGTTCGGCGTGGACAAGCCGGAGCATACCGACGTCAAGATCAAGACCGAGCTCAACAACAGCTACGACAACTCCATCCTCTACACCGACTGGTTCCTGGCGCAGGTAATCGGCCACCTCAAGGAGACCGGCCAGCGCACGTCGATGCTGTACGTGGCGGACCACGGCCAGGTGCTGTACGACGGCAGTTGCCAGATCGCGTTCCACGGCCACAACACGCAATACGATTTCCACGTGCCGGCGCTGGTGTGGTACTCGGACCAGTACCAGGACAGCTACCCCGACAAGATCCGGCAACTCAAACGCCTGCGCAAGGCGCGCCTGGCCACGGAAAACATGTTTCATACGCTGCTCGACCTGGGCGACATCGCGTACGACGACCAGCACCTCGAGTGGAGCTTCCTGAACCAACAGTTCAAGCCGCACAAACGCTACGTGGACAGCTACGGCTGGGCCAACTACGACAACGCCACGTTCAAGGGCGATTGCCGCGAGGTGATCGACAAGGGCACGCCGCTCAAGCGGCAGAAGTAACGAGGGAACCGCTTACGCCGGCTTGTGCACCATCAGCCAGTACACGACCATCAACGCCCCGAACGCGGGAATGCCAAGCACGGTCCAGATCTTTTCGTAGCGCCAGTAGCGCGCCGGGATGGCCAGCGCGCTGCCGGCAATCCCGGCGCCCCCGACTGCCGCGGCCGCTGCGGCCGCCATGTCGCGCATGCGCAGCTGCAGCCAGACGACCGGCAGCCAGCACACGCCCGCCACCACGTACAGCACCACCGACCACACGATCCAGCGCGAGCCCATCGGATAGCCGGCCAGGTGGATCATCCAGAAACCCGACAGCGGCTGGACGATCATCGCCGGCGTGGTGAACCACCAGTCGGCGCGCGCCACCAGCCGCGTGACCACGGCCATGGCCTGCACATTGCCCGTGCGATTCACGAAAAACATATAAAAGGCGGTGCCGAAACCGGTGCCCACCATCAGCGTGGCCGACAGGATGTGCACGACCTTGAGCGCCAGGTATTCCATGGTTACTCCTTCTTGTCGCTGGCGCGCCACATCAGCGCCATCACCGCCAGCAGCGGCAGGTTTTTACTCAAGGGGCCGAACGGATGCAGCCAGAAGTCCGGCAGGAATATGCTGAGCATGGCCGTGTACCCGCCCACCAGCGCCAGCTGCGCCGCCCACAACCAGCGCCGCGGCCGTAGCAGCAACAGCACGCCGATGGCCGCATCCGCCACGCTGGCGCCCAGCAGCAGCGGCGTCTGCCATGTCGGCGGCACACCGCATGCGGCCAGCCAGGCCAGGCTGTCCGCATGGGGCCAGGCAAACCACGACACGTACGCCGTGATCAGCCACATCACGGCCATTGCCACCGTGACCAGTTGCGCGCCCCACGACCACGCTGCCACGATGCGCTGCGCTGGCCGGGCGAAATGCGCCGGATCCTGCAGCGGCCGGCCCAGCAGCGCCTGCGCCGGCGCCGCGTCGGCCGTGTTGGAACCGTCGGCGCTGTGTTCGAGCATCTGCAGCGATTCCGGTGTCAGCGCGCTCGACGGCACCAAGGCCGCTACCTGCGCCACGGCGCGCGCGACCGGCAGCGGCAATTCCAGCACCAGCCCGGCGGGCGCCTGCATGCCGCGCCGCAGGTCGGCCAGATAGCCGGCCATGGTGGTGGCGCGCGGGCCGACCACCGCCAGCTCGCGCGGCGGTGCGTCCGGCATGGTCACCAGGCGCGCCACGATGGCCGCCAGGTCCTCCACGTGGATGGGCTGCACCAGCGCCCGGTGCGCAACCGGCATCATCAGCATCGGCAGCGTGGCCAGCATGCGGAACATGACGCTGCTGGCGCCGTCCTCGCCATACACGAGCGACGGCCGGATGATGGCGGCGTCGAGCCGGCGCGCCAGCAGGTCGACCTCGGCCGCACCCTTGCTGCGCCAGTAGCCGGTAGCGGCCTCCGGGTGGCTGCCCAGCGCCGAGACCTGGACCACCCGACGAACTTGCAACTGTTCGCAGGCGGCAAACACCGCCACCGGCGCCGCGCGGTGCAGGCGGTCGAAGTCGCCTTCGTTGGCCTCGCGGATGATGCCCACGCAATTAACCACGGCGTCGAATCCACCGAGCAGCGGCAGCCAGTCCTGCGCGGTGGTCAGGCGGCCGAAGTCGAGCGCGATCCAGCCATCCTGCGCCGTGCCGGCCGGCCGCCGGCGGCTGGCGCCCGTCACATCGCAACCGGCCGCGCGCAGGGCGCGCGCCACGTGGGAGCCGATCAGTCCTGTGGCGCCAATCACCAGTACCCGCATGCCGGCCTTCATTGCTCGCCTCCCACCAACCGCGCCACCTTGCCGCCCATTTTCAAAAAGCGCTGCAGGGTGGCGGGCGGCAGGTGCTGGTAGTCGCCGTAAGTGGCAGTGAGCATTTCCAGGAAACCGAGCACCTGGTCCATCTTGATCTTGGTGGCCGGTTCCAGCGCCGGATCGTGGTCCGCCTCCTGCGCGCACTCGCGCAGCACGGTCAGGGTGGGATCGATTTCGCGCTTCTTGCGCTCTTCGACGATGACGCGGAAAATTTCCCACACATCCTGCAAGGCCAGGAAATGGTCGCGGCGGTCGCCGGCCAGGTGGGTGATGCGCACCAGCCCCCAGCTTTGCAGCTCTTTGAGGCTGTTGCTGACGTTGGAGCGGGCGACGGTGAGCGTCTCGGCGATTTCTTCGGCGTGCAGGGGCCGGTTGACGAGGAACAGCAGCGCGTGGATTTGCGCCACGGTACGGTTCACGCCCCAGCGCGTACCCATCTCACCCCAGTGCAAGATGTATTTCTGGATGGTCGGTGCGAGTTCCATAGGGGAATTCCTTAATTTCTGTCGTTACAGAAATAATAGAATTCCGCATCGGCGCTGTCAAGCGCTAAGCGTATCGGGCGCGGTAGGGGGGGCGTGCTCGACGTCATGTTGGCGTCAAGCCACACCCATTCAGTTTCACGTCAGCGCCAGCCCGCGCTGGCTGGCACGGACAGGACGGCCGCCATGCGCTGCGGCATCCTCGATCTTGAAGATGCTCACCGTCTGCGCCAGCTCGGTGGCCTGGTCCTGCAGCGACTGGGTGGCAGCCGCCGCCTCTTCCACCAGCGCCGCATTTTGCTGGGTAACCTGGTCCATCTGGGCGATGGCCTGGTTGACCTGCTCGATGCCTTCGCTCTGTTCGCGGCTGGCAATGGCGATTTCGCCGACGATCTGGGTCACCTGGTGGACGTCGCCCACCAGCGTATTCATGGTAGTGCCCGCTTTTTCCACGAGATCGGTGCCAAGCCGGATCTGGTCGACCGACGCGTCGATCAGCACCTTGATTTCCTTGGCCGCCGCTGCCGAACGCTGGGCCAGGTTACGCACTTCGGACGCCACCACGGCAAAGCCGCGGCCCTGCTCGCCGGCCCGGGCCGCTTCCACGGCCGCGTTGAGCGCCAGGATATTGGTCTGGAAGGCGATGCCGTCGATCACGCTGGTGATATCGACGATCTTGCGCGACGCTTCGTTGATGCCGTTCATGGTGGACACCACCTCCTGCATCACTTCGCCACCGTGGGCGGCCGTCGTGGAGGCGCCTTCCACCAGGTTGCGCGCATGCTGGGCGTTTTCCGAGTTCTGCTTGACGGTACTGGTCAGCTCCTCGATCGAGGCGGCGGTTTCTTCCAGCGAGCTGGCCTGGGTCTCCGTGCGCGACGACAGTTCCATATTGCCGGCCGCCAGTTCGCGCGAACCGCGGTCGATCATCTCGGCGCCGCCGCGCACGCGCGACACCGTGCTCAGCAAGTCTTTCTGCATGCGCGAAATCGCCTGCAGCAGGCGCTTGATTTCATTCTTGCCCGGCTCGTCGATGCGGGCCGTCAGGTCGCCATGCGCCACCTGGTCGAGCAGCACCACGGCGCGTTCGAGCGGCGTCAGCACTACCGACTTGAGCAGCAGATGCACCCCTACCACCAGCACCAGCGCGCCCAGCAGACCCACGCCCACCAGCCATTTGACCAGCGTGTACGCGCCCTGGCGCTCGTCCATCAGCGCGGTCATCCGCTCGTCGCTGAGCTTTTGGTATTTGTCGAGCTGGGTCGAGAAGGCGGCGCCGGTCGGCGTCAGTTCCTTGAAATTGATGGCCGTGTAGGCATCGGCGTCGCTCTTGGCCAGGGCCGCAGCGGCGCGGTCCATGACGGCCGACTGCGCGCGGCCGGCGTCGATCAGCGATTTTTTCAGCGCCTGATCCTCGCCCGGATAGGCGGGCGCTTTTTCGTACTTGGCGATGAAGTCGAGACCGCGTGCATAGGTCTTGCGGGCAGTCTCGAGCGCCTTGTCCAGTTCGGCCTTGTCGCCGTTGGCGGCAACGATGGTGAAAGCGCGCGTCATGGCCGAACGGGTGCGCGTGGTGTCCTTGTACGCATCGTTGATGGTGATGACCTGGACGCTGGTCTGGTACATGGTGGACATGGCGTCGTTGGCCTGGCTCAGGGCATGCAGCCCCAGCCCGGCGCCGGCCAGCAGCATCGCAGCAAATACCAGCAGAACCCCCAGCAAGCTGGCGCGCACAGTAACGTTATTCATTGCATCTCCCGCATAATTATCAATTAGGCATTGCCTCTTGGCAATAGTGTGAAGGCCGAATATACCAAGAAATTGACATTCACGGGAGCAAATCGCCTCTGCCGGAGGATGGGGCGTGGTTAATCGAGCACAGCTTCAACCGCGCCGGGATACGACCGATAGTAGTCGCCGAGCCTGGCATGCACGCTGCGCGCCTTGGTTGACAGCGCACCGCTGGCGTCGATGGTCGCCAGCAGCGTGATACCGTTGGTTTCTTTTAATACGCCCGGCGTAACGCGCAAGCGGCCCTCGACCCGCGCCACGCACAGCGGCGCCAGCCGGCGCGCCAGCAGCGGCGCCAGGATCAGGTTGTGCGAGGACACCAGCACCCGGCCGGACGTGGCCAATGTGTCGAGCACGGCCGTTGCGGCCGAGACCGACTCCAGGTGATTGGTGCCACGGAAGATTTCATCGATCAGGAACACGGCCGGCGCCCGCGCCGCCAGCGCCAGTAGTTCACCGGCGCGGCGTACCTCGGCCACGTACAGGCTCTCTCCGCTGGCCAGCGCATCCTCGGTCTGCATGCTGGAATACACGGGCAGCTGCGGCGTGACTGCCGCGGCCGCATAGCAGAAGCCGAACGCGCGCGCCGTGACCAGGTTCAGGCCCACCGTGCGCAGCAGCGTGCTCTTGCCGATGCCGTTCTGGCCGGAGATGAAAGCGCCCTGCCTCCCTCCGCCCCCGCCCAGTTTCAGCGACAACGGCGCCGGCTCGGCCAGCAACGGATGGACGGCCTGGTCGAAACCCAGGTCATTGCCGTGTTGCGCCCAGCAGTACAGGGGCGTCTGCGCCAGGTGGCGCGCCAGCGTGACATCGGCATCGATGGCGGCCACGCGCTCAAAGCTCGACCGCAGCAACGGCAATTGCCGGCGCACCGTTTCGCGGGTGGCAAAATAATGGCGTATGTTGCGCAACCATACCCAGTCGCCATAATCGCGCGCGCCCAGCATGTCCCACAACGGCCAGTGCGACAGGGAGCGATTGAGCTTGCCGGCAGCGCCAGCGTCGGTCCGCAGCAACGCAGCGGCCTCGTCGTCCAGACCGGCCAGCAGCACGTGGGCGCGCAGCATGTGGCCGATGGTGTCGAGCACCCGCTGCCACTGCGCTGCAGCCTCGTGAAAGCGGACCTGGATCGCCATCAGCGCCAGCCACAAGACCAGCGCCAGGCCTCCCAGCGGCAACCAGCCGGTCACCAGCGCCAGCACGATGGACGCCAGGAAGGCCAGCGGTACCCACGCCAGCACCGGCGTCCACTTCGGCGCCGGCGCCAACGGTGCGCCAAACAGCACCTCGCTCACCTCGCGATCGACCGTGCGCAAACCGTGGCACGCCGCCTGCAAGCGCTGGCGGGCGTTCGGGTCCGCCACCAGCGCCTGGACGCGGACGGCGGCGGCGGCCCGGCTGGCATCAGCGGGCGCCTGCAAGCGCCGGTGCAATTCCTGCTGGCCCAGTATCGAGGCGCCGGGCGCCAGGGTGGCGCAATACTGCGTCAGCAATAAATCGTCCCAGGTTTGGCCGTCGAGGACGTCAGGCGCTGCCTGCACGGTGCGCTGATAATGCGCCACGTCGCTGGGGGCAAATGGATAGTCCACCATGGTGGCAGGCGCAGGCAGGAGCAGACGGGCAAGGTTGGCAAGCACGGAGGATGACCACTGATAGTTTCGGGTGAGCATCAAATGGCCATGCTTGTTGGAATATCAAGTCCCGGTCGTCCAATATTCGGGCGGACACGATTCGGACACGGCGGACACTGCGGACACCGGACATCTCGGCAACAATCCGCATCGAATCAAGCACTTAGCAGCTGGCACGGTTACTGCATAACGTTGCGTATTCCACCATACGTGATTGCCATGATTCCAGATACCTCCCGTCAGGACGCCGTCATTACCGCCCCCAAGGGTCACCATGCCAAACGCCGTGTTGCCGTGGCCGCCGGCGTGGCCGTGGTGCTCGCTGCCGGCTACTACCTGTTCCACACCTGGCGCGATACGGACCACTCGGTGTCGATCGCCCGCCTGCGCATTGCCGAAGTGAGCCGTGGCACGCTGATCCGCGACGCTGCCGTCAATGGCCGCATCGTGGCCGCCGTCAGTCCCACGCTGTACGCCACCTCGGCCGCCACCGTCACCCTCAAGGTGGCGGCCGGCGACACGGTCAAAAAGCACGATGTGCTGGCCGTGCTCGAATCCCCGGACCTGGCCGACGCCCTCAAGCGCGAGCAGTCGGCTTACGCCCAGATCGAGGCGGACGTGGCGCGCCAGCGCATCCTGGCCCGCAAGCAGCAACTGCTGGCGCGGCGCGATGCCGACACCGCCGAGATCGACCGCCTGTCGGCGCAGCGCACGCTCGAGCGCTACAACGCCGTGGCCAACGACGGCATCGTCGCCAAGATCGATTACCAGAAAGCCAAGGATGCGCTCAACTCGGCCGAGATCCGCGCCCGCCACGCGGGCCAGGCCGCCGAACTGGAAGGCGACAACGTGGCGCTGGAACTGCAATCGAAGATCAAGCAGCTCGAACAGCAGCGCATGATCCTGTCCAACGCCCAGCGCCGCGTCGACGAGCTGACCGTGCGCGCGCCGGTGGACGGCTTCATCGGCACCTTATCGGTGGCCAACCGCAGCGTGGTGCCGCTCAACACGCCGCTGATGACGCTGGTGGACCTGTCGCAGCTGGAAGTGGAACTCGAGGTGCCGGAAACCTACGTGGCCGACATGGGCCTGGGCATGCGCGCGGACGTCAACTTCGGCACCGGCACGGCCAGCGGCAAGCTGTCGGCCCTGTCGCCCGAGGTGGTCAAGAACCAGGTGCTGGCGCGCGTGCGCTTCGACGGCAAGCAGCCGCCCGGCCTGCGCCAGAACCAGCGCGTCACGGCGCGCCTGCTGATCGATGAAAAGCCGAACACGCTACTGGTGCAGCGCGGCCCGTTCGTGGAAGCCGAAGGCGGGCGCTACGCCTACGTGGTGCGCGACGGCGTGGCCGTGCGCACGCCCATCCGCCTGGGCGCCACCAGCGTGGCGGCAGTGGAAATCCTCGACGGCGTCAAACAGGGCGACCAGATCGTCATTGCCGGCAGCGAGACCTTCGACAACGCGGCCCGCGTCGCCATCAACAACTGATCCACGATTCACCATTCACCATCATTCACCATCCACACCCCTTACCTTCAGAGGCCCGCCATGCTGCGCATGCATAACCTGAGCAAAGTTTACCGCACCCACATGATCGAAACCCACGCGCTGCGCGGCTTCGAAATCAACGTCAAGCAGGGCGAGTTCGTCACCGTCACCGGCCCGTCCGGCTCCGGCAAGACCAGCTTCCTGAATATCGCCGGCCTGCTCGAGGAATTCACCGACGGCGAGTACATTCTCGACGGCGTCAACGTCAAGGGCATGGACGACAACGCCCGCTCGCGCCTGCGCAACGAAAAGCTCGGTTTCATCTTCCAGGGTTTCAATCTGATCCCCGACCTGTCGCTGTTCGATAACGTCGACGTGCCGCTGCGCTATCGCGGCTTCAACCGCGCCGAACGCCGCGAGCGCATCGAAGATGCGCTGGCCAAGGTGGGCCTGGCCTCGCGCATGCAGCACTACCCGGCCGAGCTGTCGGGCGGCCAGCAGCAGCGCGTGGCCATTGCGCGCGCGCTGGCCGGCTCGCCCAGGCTGCTGCTGGCCGATGAACCCACCGGCAACCTCGACACGCAAATGGCGCGCGGCGTGATGGAGCTGCTGGAAGACATCAATGCCCAGGGCACGACCATCCTGATGGTGACCCACGATCCGGAACTGGCGATCCGCACCCAGCGCAACGTCCACATCATCGACGGCCAGGTCTCGGACCTGGTGCGCAAGACGCCGTCGCTGTATGACGCCAACCAGGCCAACCACGCCAACCACGTTGCCTGAGGAGCCGCCATGTTCCAGTACTACTTCATGCTCGGCCTGCGCAGCCTGCGCCGCAACCCGGCCCTCACGGCGCTGCTGGTGCTCACGCTGGCCGTGGGCGTGGCCGCCAGCATTGCCACGCTGACCATCCTGCACGTGATGTCGGGCGACCCCATCCCGCAAAAAAGCGACCGCCTGTTCGTGCCCACCTTCGACACCGGTCCGCTGCAAGGCTACAAGCCGGGCGACGACCCCAACGACCTGCAACTGGGCTGGCGCGACGCCAGCAACCTGCTGGCCAGCAAAATCGGCGAGCGGCGCACGGCGCTGTACGGCGTGGCCGGTCCGCTCGAGTCCGACCGGCCCGACCTCGGCGTGTTCACCGTGCGCGGCATCGCGGTCACGGCCGATTTCTTCCCCATGTTCGAGGCGCCGTTCCGCCACGGCCAGGCGTGGAATGCGGCGGACGACCAGGCCGGCGCGCCAGTGATCGTGCTCAGCAGCCAGCTCGCAGCCAAGCTGTACGGCGATGAATCGCCCGTGGGCCGCCGCCTGCGCCTGGGCGGCAATGCGTACCAGGTGATCGGCGTGCTGCAAAAATGGACGGTCGTGCCGCGCTTCCACCACATCATCGGCAGCAACGACGGCGGCTTCAGTGAGGAAGACGAATTTTTCGTTCCGCTGTCGACCTCGGTACAGCGCCAGATGGAACGCAACGGCAACACCGGCTGCACCAGCGATCCCGGTCCCGGCTACCAGGCTTTCCTCGATTCCGAGTGCACCTGGCTGCACTTCTGGTTCGAGCTGGCCGGCAGCGGCGGCCGCGCCGAGCTGCAAAGTTTTCTCGACAGCTACGCCGCAGAACAGCGCAAGCTGGGCCGCATGCAGCGCCAGGCCCCCAACCACCTGTACGACGTGCGCGAATGGCTCGATTTCAACAAGGTGGTCGGCAACGACAACAAGCTGTCGGCCTGGCTGGCGTTCGGCTTCCTGCTGCTGTGCCTGGTCAATACGATCGGCCTGCTGCTGGCCAAGTTCTCGGTGCGCGCGCCCGAGGTGGGCATCCGCCGCGCGCTGGGCGCCTCGCGCCGCGAAATCTTTGTCCAGTTCCTGCTCGAATCGACGGTGGTGGGGCTGGCCGGCGGCTTGCTGGGACTGCTGCTGGCGTTTGGCGCGCTGGGCCTGATCGCCATGCAGTCGAAGGCGCTCACCCGTGTCGCGCACATGGACTGGACCATGCTGCTGGCGACCTTTGCGCTGGCAGTGGCGGCGGCCATCGTGGCCGGCCTGCTGCCCACCTGGCGCGCCTGCCAGGTGACGCCGGCCCTGCAACTGAAATCACAATAAGGAGTCGTTATGGCCCATCCCATCCTTTCCGCGCTATGGCGCAACAAGACCGGCCCGCTGCTGGTGGCCACCCAGGTGGCGCTGAGCCTGGCAATTCTGGCCAACGCGCTGCACATCGTGCACATCCGCCAGGCCGTGGCGGCCCGCCCCTCGGGCGTGGCCAACGAAGAGCAGGTGTTCAGCATGGAAGTGCGCCGCCTGCGCCTGGGGAACCAGCAGGACGAGCTGGCGCTGCAGCAGCGCGAGACGGCCACGCTGCGCGCGGTGGCCGGCGTGACGTCGGTGGCGGCCACCACCCAGTCGCCGCTCACGCGCTCGGGCACCTATGGCGGCCTCACCACCGACCGCAAGCAGCTGGTGTCGCAGGCCAACACCACCAACTACATGGTGGGCGATTCCATCGTCCAGACCTGGGGCCTGAAACTGGTGGCCGGGCGCGACTTCAACGCCAGCGACTACGTGGACATCGACATGAACACCAGCGACGACTACCCGCGCGCGGTAATCGTCACCCAGCCGCTGGCGCGCAAGCTGTTTCCCGGCGCCGACACGGTCATCGGCAAGACCATCTATAACGGCACGGGCGTCAGCGCGCGCGCGGCGCAGATCGTGGGCGTGGTCGAACGGCTGCAGACCCCGGCCGCGCAGATCAGCGAACGGGGCGAGTTTTCCACCATCATCCCCGTGCACCTGACGGGCATGCCCGGCAACGACTACACGCTGCGCGCCGAGCCGGGCCAGCGCGACCGCGTGATGAAGGAAGCGGCAGCGGCATTGCGCGCGGCCTCGCCCACGCCGATCATCGTGCGCACCAAGAGCCTGGAAGAGTACCGCAACGACCGCTACCGCGCCGACAACGCCATGGCCTGGATACTGGTCACCGTCAGCGTGCTGCTGTTGCTGATCACGGCCAGCGGCATCGTGGGCATGGCCAGCCTGTGGGTGACGCAGCGGCGCAAGCAGATCGGCGTGCGGCGCGCGCTCGGGGCGCGCCGGGTGGACATCCTGCGTTACTTCCTGGCCGAGAACTTCATGATCACCAGCGGCGGCGTGGCGGCCGGCGTGCTGCTGGCGCTGGGCTTGAACCAGCTGCTGGTAAGCCAGTTTGAAATGGCGCGCCTGCCGCCCGGCTACCTGGCGACCGGGGCCGCCATGTTCTGGGCGCTGGGCGTGCTGGCCGTGTACGGCCCGGCGTGGCGCGCGGCCGGCATTTCGCCGGCAATCGCCACCCGCAGCGCATGATCGTCGCGGGGACGGGCCACGACGGGGGAAGGCAATGTTATGCTAACGGCATGCCTACCGTACTCATAATCGACGACAACGCCGCCGTGGCCATGGCGCTGGACGTGCTGTTCTCGCTGCACGATATCGGCGCCCTGCGCGCTGCCTCGCCGCAGGAGGGACTGGACCTGCTGGCGCGGCACCCGGTCGACCTGGTGATCCAGGACATGAATTTTACGGCCGACACCACGTCCGGCGCGGAAGGCGTGGCGCTGTTCCGCGCCATCCGCGCGCGCCACCCGGACCTGCCCGTGATCTTACTGACGGCCTGGACCCACCTGGATGCGGCGGTCGACCTGGTCAAGGCGGGCGCGGCCGACTACCTGGCCAAGCCGTGGGACGACCACCGCCTGATCGCCACCGTCCACAACCTGATCGCGCTGGGCCAGGCGCGGCGGGCATTGACCCAGCGCGAACAGACCGAGCGGCGCCAGCGCCGCGAACTGGAAAGCAGCCACGACCTGCGCGGCATGGTGTGGCAGGACCCCGCCACCGAGCGCGTGATCCACCTGGCCTGCCAGGTCGCGCGCGCCGACGTGCCCGTGCTGATCAGCGGCCCCAACGGCGCCGGCAAGGAAGGCATTGCCGCCATCATCCAGGCCAATTCCAGCGTGCGCGACGGCCCGTTCATTGTGCTCAACTGCGGCGCCCTGCCCGCCGAGCTGATCGAGGCCGAACTGTTCGGCGCCGAAGCGGGCGCGTACACCGGGGCCACGCGGGCGCGCGAAGGCAAGTTCGAGGCGGCCGACGGCGGCACCCTGTTCCTCGACGAAATCGGCAACCTGCCGCTGGCCGGACAGATGAAGCTGCTGCGGGTGCTGGAAACGGGCCGCTTCGAACGCCTGGGCGCCAACCGCGAGCGGCAAGTCAAGGTGCGCGTGATCAGCGCCACCAATGCCGACCTGCCGGCCATGATCCGGGCCGGAACGTTCCGCGAAGACCTGTTGTATCGCCTCAACGTGATCGAACTGAAACTGCCGCCGCTGGCTGCGCGCCCGGCCGACATCGTGCCGCTGGCGCGCCATTTTCTGGGCGCCGGCAAGCAGCTGCATCCCGCCGCCCAGGCGGCGCTGCTGGCGCACGGCTGGCCCGGTAATGTGCGTGAACTGAAAAATGTCATGTTGCGCGCCAGCCTGCTGGCGCGCGGCGAACTGATCGAGGTGGCCGACCTGGGCCTGCCGGCCGCCGCCCTGCCCGCAGCTGCCATGGCCACCATGGCCACCGCCGCGACCGGGGCGCCGGGCGCCGACGACGCCGGTCGCGAGCCCGACCGTGACGCCATCGGCCAGGCACTGGCGCGCGCCGGCGGCGTGGTGGCGCAGGCGGCGGCCGACCTGGGTCTGTCGCGCCAGGCGCTGTACCGGCGCATGGAACGGCTCGGCATTGCCCGTCCCTGATGACTGCGCCCGACCAGCCGCCGCCGCCCCCGGATAGCCAACGGCGTCCGCCAGGCCTGCGCCCGACCGGCATGCGCCTCTCGCTCCTGACGCGCTGGACGGCGCTGATCGCCACCCTGCTCACGGTGGGCATCCTGATCGCCCAGGTCCTCAGCTACTACCTGCCCAACCGGCCCGGCCTGGTGCTGGCCGTATGCCTGCTGTGCGTGCTGCCGATCGCCATCATCACCATCCGCGCCCAGCTCGAACACATGCTGTCGCTGTTCCGTGCCCTGACCGGCACGGTGACCAGCTACCAGGACGGCGACTTTTCGTTCAGCCTGCGCTGGCCGCAGAACGACGAGCTGAGCGACCTGGTGGCCGCCCACAACGCGCTGGGCGACGTGTTGCGCCAGCAGCGGCTCGACCTGGCGCAACGCGAGCTGCTGCTCGACACCATGGTGCAGAACACGCCCGTGGCCATGCTGCTGGTCCGTGCCGAGGGCGGCAAGCTGGACCATGGCCCCGTGGTGTACGCCAACGTGGCCGCGCGCCAGCTGCTGGCCGAAGGCCGCAAGCTCGAAGGCCACCGGCTCGACGCCATCCTGCAGGCCGTGTCGCCCGCGCTGTCGGAAGCGCTGGCGCGCGGCGGCGACGGCTTGTTTACCACCCGCAGCGGCCACGGTGACAGTGAGGAGGAAGAGGTCTACCACCTGGCGCGCCGCAGCTTTCACCTCAATGGCCGGCGCCACGAACTGCTGCTGCTGCGCCAGCTGACCATGGAGCTGCGCCGGCAGGAAGTGCAAACCTGGAAAAAAGTCATTCGCGTGATCAGTCACGAACTCAACAATTCGCTGGCGCCGCTGACGTCGCTCGCCCATTCCGGCGCCGAGCTGGTGCGGCGCGGCCAGACCGAGCGCCTGCCGCAGATCCTGGCCACCATCGAGGAGCGCACGCGCCACCTGGAAAGTTTTATTCTCGGCTACGCCCGCTTTGCCAAGCTGCCCACGCCGCAGCTGGCGCCGCAACGGTGGGCGCCGTTCCTGGCGCGCCTGGGCGAACAGGTCGTGTTCCGCATCGCGGGCACGCTGCCGGACGAACCGTGCGCTTTCGACGCGGCGCAGCTGGAACAGGCCTTGATCAACCTGCTCAAGAATGCCCACGAATCGGGCTCGGCAGCGGACCAGGTCACGCTCGCGGTGCGCCGCCAGCACCAGGCCGTACGGATCGACGTCCAGGACCGGGGGCCGGGCATGGGCGACGCCGTGCTGACCAACGCCCTGGTGCCGTTTTATTCCACCAAGCGCAGCGGCACCGGCCTGGGCCTGGCGCTGGCGCGCGAAATCGCCGAAGCGCACGGCGGGCGCATCCTGCTGTCGAACCGCGACGGCGGCGGCCTCGCGGTGACGATGATCCTGCCGGCGCTGACGCCCACCTGAGGAACACCCCATGCTGAAGATTATTGGAACGCCGACCTCGATCAACGTGCGCAAGGTGCTGTGGACTTGCGTCGAACTCGGCC
>JBEVMD010000615.1:0-11170 GCA_040508835.1 Duganella sp.
AACCGCGCCGTCGTGCTGCAGCAGCTGGGCCGCTACCACGAGGCGCTGCACGCGGCCGAGGACGCACTGCACCGGCGCGAGCGCCATGCCGACGCCTGGTTCGCGCGCGGCAACGCCCTGCACTGCCTGCGCGAATTGCCGGACGCCGTGGACAGTTTCGACCGCGCCATCGCCCTGCGCCCGCAGTGGGCGCAAGCATACAGCGCGCGCGGCGCCAGCCTGCAGCGCCTGGGCCAGTTCGACGCCGCGCTGGCCAGCTACGACCGCGCGCTGGCGCTCAAGCCCGACCATGCGCTGGCGCACTACCATCGCGGCAACACCTTGCGGTCCATGGACCGGCGCGAGGAAGCCGTTGCCGCCTACCGCGCCGCACTGGCCCATGGCGACGATCCGCAAACCATCGCCTTTGCGCTGGCCTCGGTGGGCGCGGCCGCCACGCCAGCCACCCTGCCCAACGAGTATGTCCGGGCGCTGTTCGACCAGTACGCCAACCATTTCGACCAGCACCTGACCGAGGTGCTCGGCTACCGCACCCCGGCCGCGCTGGACGACCTGATCCGCAGCGCCGGCCACGCCGACGGCCTGGCCACCGTGGACCTGGGCTGCGGCACCGGCCTGTGCGGACCGTACCTGCGCGCGTACTCGCACCGGCTCGACGGCGTCGACCTGTCGCAGCAAATGCTGGACAAGGCGGCCGAACGCCAGCTGTACGACGCCCTGGCGTGCGACGACCTGGTGGGCTACCTGGCCGGCCGCGCGCAGACCTGGGACCTGGCCGTGGCCGCCGACGTATTCGTCTACATCGGCGACCTGGCGCCCGTCTTTGCCGCGGTGCACCAGGCGCTGCGCCCGGGCGGACGCTTCTGCTTCTCGGTGGAAGCAGGCATTGGTGACGACTACACGCTGCGCCCGTCCAACCGCTACGCCCACACGCTGGCCTACCTGCAGCGCCTGGCATCAGACACCGGCTTCACCATCCTGGCCACCGACACCGTCACCGCCCGCGAGGAAAACGGCGCGCCCATCGCTGCCCATGCGCTGCTGCTGGGCATGGCCTGACGCTCTGATCGAACTTGCAAGCGGCAGGGGCATGTCTTAGAATTCGTGCTCCTTCCCCGACAACGGTGCCTATTTGGATCCCGTGCCCTTATGGGTGCAACTGCTTGCACTCGCTTTACTGATCTTGTTCTCCGCCTTCTTTGCCATGGCGGAAACCGCCCTGATGGCGGCCAGCCGCCATCGATTGCGCCATGAAGCCAAACGCGGCAGCCGGCGCGCCATCACCACGCTGTGGCTGCTCGACCGTACCGACCGCCTGCTGGCGCTGATCCTGATCGCCAACACCGTGATCAACGCCACCGCCACGGCGCTGGTCACCTCGATTGCGATTCAGGCGTTCGGCCACGAAGACCACGTGATCGTGCTGTCCACGGCCGCGATTGCGTTTCTGCTGATCGTGTTTGCGGAAATCTCGCCCAAGATGATCGGCGCCCGTTACCCGGAAAAGATCGCCCTGCCCGTCAGCCTGGTGCTGCGGCCGCTGCTGTGGCTATTCAAGCCGGCGATCTGGTTCGTCAATATTTTCGTGCGCCGGGTGCTGAACCTGTTCCACATGCAGGCCGGCGCCCAGGTGGTCGATGCCCGCGTGTCGCCCGAGGAACTGCGCTCGATCGTGCTCGAAGGCGGCAATTTTCTGCCGTCCAAACACAAGAGCATCCTGCTCAACCTGTTCGACCTCGACACCATCACGGTCGAGGACATCATGACCCCGCGCTCGCAGGTGGAGGCGCTCGACCTCGCACTGCCGGTGGAACAGATCCAGCGCCAGCTCACCACCTGCCGCCACAACAAGCTGCCCGTGTACGAAGGCGAAATCAACCGCATCGTCGGCATCCTGCACGTGCGCAAGGCGGTAGCGCTGCTGAACCAGGAAGACGACCTGACCACCGACCACTTCCGCCAGCTGCTCACGCCGCCCTACTTCATCCCGGAAGACACGGGCGCGTTCACCCAGCTCCAGTATTTTCAGGAAAACCGGCAGCGGCTGGGCATCATCGTGGACGAGTACGGCGAGGTGCAGGGCCTGGTCACGCTGGACGACATCATCGAAGAACTGATCGGCGAGTTCACGACCTCGCTGCCCGACAATGCGCCGCCCCATACGTTCGGCTGGAACGACGCGGGCGAATGCCGGCTCGACGGCGTGACCGCGCTGCGCGACGTCAACCGCCGCCTGGGCCTGTCGTTTGCGCTCGATGGCCCCAAGACCCTCAACGGCATGCTGCTGGAGCGGTTGCAGGACATCCCCGATGCACCGATCAGCATCAAGGTCGGCGCTTGCATTATTGAAGTGATGGAGACCGATGGCCAGGCCATCAAAGTGGTCAAATTACTACGTCCGGGCAGCAAACGCAGCCATTGAAACGTGCGCCGGGGGGCGCACGCAACAGCGGGGGTACAATCGGCTCGTCTCCCGGGCCTTGTGCTTTACAAAGGATGTGCTGAAAGGCATGATTCAGAAGGGCAACTGGTCCGCCCTCCACCATCCTGTTGGAAGCAGCCATGGCCACAGTCCTGCCCGCCGTCACACCCAGCACCGCAGCAATGCCCGGTCTGGCGCGCGCCTTGATGCAGGCCGGCCGGCTCTCGCCGCCGCAGGCGGACGCCCTGCAAAAAAAAGCGCTGCACGAAAAGCAGCCGTTCATCGACGTGCTGCTGGCCAGCGGCGCCATCGACGCCCGCGCGCTGGCCACGTTCTGCGCCGAGACGTTTGCCTATCCGCTGCTGGACGTGGCCATGCTCGACCTCGAGGCGCTGCCGGCCAAGGCCATCGATGCCAAACTGATGCAGGGACAGCGCGTGATTGCGCTGGCCCGGCGCGGCAACAAGATGGCCGTGGCCATCTCCGACCCCACCAACACCCAGGCGCTGGACCAGGTGAAGTTCCAGACCGAATCGACGGTGGAGCCGGTGATCGTGCCGCACGACGCGCTGCTGCAGCTGCTGGCGCGCCTGGGCCGCAGCGTGGAGCAGAGCATTGCCGACCTGGCCGGTCCGGAAACGGAATTCCAGTTTGCCGAGGAAGAGGAAGCGCCCGCCAGCGCGGCGGACACGGCCGCCGCCAACGAGGTGGAAGACGCCCCGGTCGTGCGCTTCCTGAACAAGATGCTGCTCGACGCCGTGACCATGGGCGCGTCCGACCTGCACTTCGAACCGTTCGAAAAATTCTACCGGGTGCGGTTTCGCGTCGACGGCGTGCTGATCGAGCATGCCCAGCCGCCGATCTCGATCAAGGACAAGCTGGTGTCGCGCATCAAGGTGCTGGCCAAGCTCGATATTTCCGAAAAACGCGTGCCGCAGGATGGCCGCATGCGCCTGGTGGCCTCGCCCACGCGCACCATCGACCTGCGTATTTCCACGCTGCCCACGCTGTTCGGCGAGAAAACCGTGATGCGCATCCTCGACGCCACGCAGGCGCAGATGGGCATCGACGCGCTCGGCTACGAGCCGGAACAGAAAGCGCTGCTGATGGACGCCATCCACCGCCCGTACGGCATGGTGCTGGTGACGGGGCCCACCGGCTCGGGCAAGACGGTATCGCTGTACACGTGCCTGAACGTGATCAACAAGCCCGGCATCAACATTTCCACGGCCGAGGACCCGGCCGAGATCAACCTGCCGGGCGTGAATCAGGTCAATGTCAACGACAAGGCGGGCCTGACCTTTCCCGTGGCCCTGAAATCGTTTCTGCGGCAAGACCCGGACATCATCATGGTGGGCGAGATCCGCGACCTGGAAACGGCCGACATTTCCATCAAGGCCGCGCAAACGGGCCACTTGGTGTTTTCCACGCTGCACACCAACGATGCGCCGTCGACCCTCACGCGGCTGATGAACATGGGCGTGGCGCCATTCAATATCGCTTCGTCCGTCACGCTGATCACGGCCCAGCGCCTGGCGCGGCGCCTGTGCGTGTGCAAGCAGCCGGTGGAGATTTCCCCCGACCTGCTGCTCAAAGCCGGGTTCGGACCGGAAGAGCTCGATGGCAGCTGGCGCCCGTACGGTCCGGTCGGCTGCGAGCGCTGCAACGGCGGCGGCTACAAGGGGCGCGTGGGCATCTACCAGATCATGCCGATCACCGAAGCCATCGAGGCGCTGATCCTGGCGCATGGCAATGCCATGCAGATTGCCGCCCAGGCCCAGCGGGAAGGCGTGAAGTCGCTGCGACAGTCGGGGCTGCTCAAGGTCAGGCAGGGCATGACCAGCCTGGAAGAAGTGCTCGGCTGCACCAACGAATAGCGAGGAACGGCGCCCATGGCAAACGCAGGCAACCAGGTCAAGGAAACCATTTATGCGTGGGAAGGCAAGGACAAGTCCGGCAAGACCGTGCGCGGCGAGCTGCGCGCCGGGGGCGAGGCCGTGGTCAACGTCACCTTGCGCCGCCAGGGCATCCTGGTCACCAAGGTGCGCAAGAAAGTCTATCGCAGCGGCAAGCGCATCACCGACAAGGACATCTCCTTATTCACCCGCCAGCTGGCCACCATGATGAAAGCGGGCGTGCCGCTGCTGCAGGCGTTCGACATCGTGGGCAAGGGCCACGCCAACCCGTCGGTCTCGAAACTGGTGCTGGACCTGCGCGCCGATATCGAGACCGGCACCAGCCTCAACCAGGCGTTCCGCAAGTTCCCGCTGTACTTCGATGCGCTGTTCTGCAACCTGGTGGCGGCCGGCGAACAGGCCGGCATCCTGGAAGACCTGCTGGCGCGGCTGGCCGTGTACAAGGAAAAGACGCTGGCCATGAAGGCCAAGATCAAGTCGGCCATGATGTACCCGGTGGCGATCCTGGCCGTGGCGTTCATCGTCACGGCCGTGATCATGATCTGGGTGGTGCCGGCATTCAAGGAAGTGTTTGCCAGCTTCGGCGCCAACCTGCCCGCCCCCACCCTGTTCGTGATGGCGCTGTCGGCGTTCTTTGTCGAATGGTGGTACGTGATCTTCGGCGGCCTGGGGCTGGGCATCTGGCTGTTTTTCCGCACCTGGAAACGCTCGGTGCCGATGCAGCATGCAATGGACCGGCTGATGCTGCGCATCCCCGTGTTTGGCGCGGTGGTGCGCAAGGCAACCATTGCCCGCTGGACGCGCACCCTGTCCACCATGTTCGCGGCCGGCGTGCCGCTGGTGGAGTCGCTCGATTCGGTGGGCGGCGCGGCCGGCAACGTCGTGTACGCGGACGCCACGCGGCGCATCCAGAACGAAGTGAGCACCGGCACCAGCCTGACGGCCGCCATGCAGAACGCGGACGTGTTTCCCAACATGGTCACGCAGATGGTGTCGATCGGCGAGGAGTCCGGCGCGCTCGACGCCATGCTGGCCAAGGTGGCCGACTTTTACGAGGAAGAAGTGGACGAGGCGGTGGCTTCGCTGTCGAGCTTGATGGAGCCGGCCATCATGGTGATCCTGGGCGTGCTGATCGGCGGACTGGTGATTGCCATGTACCTGCCCATCTTCAAGCTGGGCTCGGTGGTGTGATCAGCCGGGCAGCGCCGGGTCGGCGGGCGACGGGCGACGCAGCGCCAGCAGCTGCTGGCGGCCGTCGGCCAGCGCGGCGTCGCCCAGGTCGAGCAGGTGCTCGATGGCGACGCGCTCGGGGCTGCCGGGCGGCAGGCGCTGGCCCACGATCTGTACGCTCAGCAGCACGCCCTGCATGCCTTGCAGCAGCGAGTCGTGCACGTCTTCGGCCACCTGCTCGCGCCTGGCCAGCTCGGCCAGGGCAGCCGCGTGGCGGCGCGCGGTCCGGCGCCAGCACAGCAGGGACAGCAGGCAAACAAGACAGAGCAGGCACAGCGCCAGTCCGCCCAGCAGCAGGACCAGCGATGGTTGTAAATGGGTCGGCAAGGGCAGCTCCACAGGTCAGTCCAGCCACCTTGCCACCAACAATTAGTTATTCCCATCCCCCCTACGGCAGAGAAATGACCGCTTTCAAGGGGAAAAATCGTCGGCAAGAACGCGGCGATGCTTTACCATGCGCTGTGGTCAGCGATCCCACCATTTCACTTCAATAATACTCAACAATAACCTGACAATGATGCTGCAACCGTCTTTGCTGTTTGCCCCTGCCGGCGACCTCGTGATCAGCCTGATCGTCGGGCTGTTCGGCCTGATGATCGGCAGCTTTCTCAACGTGGTGATCCACCGCCTGCCCATCATGATGCAGCGCGAGTCCGACAATTATTGTGCCATGGAAGCCAGGCAGGAACCGGTGCACACGGCGGCGTACAACCTGATGACGCCGCGCTCGGCCTGCCCTCATTGCCAGCACCAGATCACGGCGTGGGAAAACATTCCCGTGATCAGCTGGCTGGCGCTGCGCGGCAAGTGCAGCCGCTGCCAGGCGCCGATATCGCCACGCTATCCGCTGGTGGAGCTGGGGACGGCCGCGCTGTCCGTGCTGGTGGCCTGGCAGTTCGGCACCGGCTGGCAGGGACTGGGCGGATTGTTCCTGCTGTACGTGCTGATCGCGCTGACCTTTATCGACTTCGACACCCAGCTGCTGCCCGACGACCTCACGTATCCGCTGCTGTGGGCCGGCCTGCTGCTCAACCTGGACGCCACGTATGTGCCGCTGCACAGCGCGGTGATCGGCGCGGCGGCCGGCTACCTGTCGCTGTGGGCGCTGTACTGGGCCTATAAGCTGCTGCGCAAGCGCGAGGGCATGGGGTATGGCGACTTCAAGCTGCTGGCCGCGCTGGGCGCCTGGCTGGGCTGGACCATGTTGCCGGCCATCGTGCTGATGGCCTCGCTGGTGGGGTCGGTGGTGGGCATCGCGCTGATGGTGCTGAACCGGCGCGGGCTCGACTACCAGATCCCGTTCGGCCCGTACCTGGCGGCGTCGGGCCTGCTCTGCTTCCTCTATCGCGCGCCGCTGGCCGATATCAGCGCGGTACTCTACCCGGTGCTGCGATGAGCGCGATCACGCCTCCGCCGTTTGCCATCGGCCTGACGGGCGGCATCGGCAGCGGCAAGAGCACGGTGGCCGACCTGTTTGCCGCGCGCGGCGCCAGCGTGGTCGATACCGACGTCATCGCCCACGGCCTCACCGCCCCGGGCGGCGCCGCCATGCCGGATATCGTGGCCGCGTTCGGCCCCGACTTTGCCGACGCCAGTGGCGCACTCGACCGTGCCCGCATGCGCGCGCTGGTGTTTTCCGATGCGCGCGCCAAGGCCACGCTGGAAGCGATCCTGCACCCGCGCATCCGCGACGGTGCGCTGGCGCAAGCGGGCGCGGCCACTGGCGCCTACGTGATCTATGCCGTGCCGCTGCTGGTGGAGTCGGGAACCTGGCGTGCCAGGGTTGCGCGCGTACTCGCGGTAGACTGTCGGGAAGATGTGCAGATTGCCCGCGTCATGGCGCGCAACAATTTGTCGGAGGCGCAGGTGCGGGCCATCATGGCGGCGCAAGCGAGCCGCGCTGAGCGCCTGGCGGCGGCCGACGACGTCATCGACAATAACGACGGGCTCGACGCTTTGGCGCCGCAAATCGACCGCTTGCACGCGCTGTACCTGCAATTGCGCGGGCAAACCCGAAAAGAACGCTGATTTTCCTCGCTCAATATTTGTATTTTTGCTTCGCTTGCTTCAAAATCACGAGAATTCAGTGCAGGTCCACCTATAGAGGGATGTCATTTTGATTGTCTACGAATATCCTTTCAACGAGCGCATCCGCACGTTGTTGCGATTGGAGGATCTGTACGAGAAGTTCAAGTTCTTTGTGCATCAGCCCGACCCGATGCATCACCACGTTGCCCTGTCCACCATTTTCGACATGCTGGAAGTGGCCGGCCGCGCCGACCTCAAGTCCGACCTGCTGCAGGAACTCGAACGCCAGCGCCAGAGCTTGCTCGGCTACCGCCTCAATCCCAACGTCCAGAGCGAGATGCTGGACGCCATCCTGTCCGAAGTCGATGCGGCCAGCAGCGCCCTGGTGGCCGCGCAAGGCAAGACCGGCCAGAACATCCGCGACAACGAATGGCTGATGAGCATACGCGGGCGCACCACGATTCCCGGCGGCGCCTGCGACTTCGACATGCCGTCGTACTACGCCTGGCAGCAGCGCCCGGCCGACCAGCGTTTCCACGACATTGCCAACTGGTTCGCGCCGCTGGCGCCGCTGTTCGACGCACTGGCCCTGGTGCTGCGCCTGCTGCGCGACTCGGGCGCGCCGGTCAAGATGATTGCCGTCGGCGGCAGCTACCAGCAAATGTTGCAAGGCAAGGTGTACCAGATGCTGCGGCTCACGCTCGATGACACCTCGGGCGCGATCCCGGAAATTTCAGCCAACAAGTACATGTTGTGGATACGGTTTACGACGCAAGGGGGGGACCTGAAACCCAAGCCGCTGGAAGATCAGGTACCATTCGAGCTCACCCTCTGCAACTTTTAATCGCTACCATGGTAACCGTCGTCGACTGCCCCACCTGTTCCGCCAAAGTGGAATGGAAACAAGAAAACAAGTATCGCCCGTTCTGCTCCGAACGCTGCAAGCAAATCGACCTCGGCGCCTGGGCCGAGGAAAAATACGCAATCCCCGCCGCCCCGCCCAAGGATCCGCACGAGGAAGAGTAATTCTCTCCCTTACATCACCTTGACCGCGCGGCCGATGTACAGCACCGGCCCCGTCGGCCTGCCGGTCGGCGAGCCGGCCTGCGGCTCCAGCGTGATCTCGAACAGCTGATCGGCTTCCACCTGCGGCAGGCGGTCCATCGCCAGCGTCAACGGCCGGTTCGACGTCACCAGCCCCAGCGACACGGGCGCTTTCCAGTTCGTGCCCTTGGTCCAGAATTGCAAGGACTTATTGCCCGGCACGGCCGTGCCCTGCAAGGGCGTCAGCGTCAGCCGGCGGTCCAGGCTGGCCTGCACCACGTAGCCGGCCGTGCGCTCCTGCGGCGCGACCAGCACGACCATGTAGGCGGGCTGCCGGGCCTGCTGGTCGGGCCGTGTTGTCAACACCGTCGCCAGCACCATCGTGGCCAAGACGGCGCCGCCGCTGACCGCGCGCCACAGGCGCAGATCGTCCCACCAGCGGCGCCAGCCGCCGGCGGCCGTGACCGCCTGCGGCCGCAGGTTGCCCGCGATCCTGGGCCACAGGCCCGGCGACGGTTCGGCCGGCGCCGCCAGCGTCGTCAACGGCAGCAGGCGCTGTTCCCATGCCTGCACCTCGGCCCGCAGCAGCGGCTCGCTGGCCAGGCGGCGCTCGACGTCGCGCCGCGCAGCCAGCGGCAGCGTGCCCAGCACGTATTCACCGGCCAGCTGCTGTAATTGTTCCATCGATTCCGTCATGCCATGCACTCCCGCAATGCGGCCAGGCCGCGCTTGAGCCAGGCCTTGACCGTGCCCAGCGGCGCGTTCAGGCGGGCCGCGATTTCACCATGGCTGCAACCGTCGACATACGCGCAGACGATGCTGTTGCGCTTGGCGCTGTCGAGGTGGTTGAGACAGTCGTTGAGCCGGCCCATGTCGGCGCGCAGTTCGAACTGCTCGGCCACGGGATCGGCGTGCGCACCTTGCCCGTCGTGTTCCTCCTGCAGCGCATCGAGCGCCTCGCTGTCGCCGGTGTAGACGTCGCGCTCGCGCGACCGCAAGGCGTTCAGGGCCTGGTGGCGCACCACGCTGAACACCCAGCCGCGGCCGGCGCCCCGGCCCGCATCGAAGCTGGCCGCCTTGTGCCAGATGCTGACAAAGGCGTCGTGCAGCACGTCTTCGGCCAGCTCGCGGCGGCGCACGATGCGCAGCGCCACGCCCAGCAAATGGCGGCCGTCGTGCTGGTAGATGCGGTGCAGCGCCTGCTGGTCGCCCAGCGCACAGGCGTGCAAGGCAGCGTCGTAGTCGAAACTGTCTGGTGTCATCGGCAATCGGGGTGAGGTGGTGGCGGCGTGCTGCGGATGATTATAGACCAGCCCTGCCCGCCTTCCTGCAACAGACGCTCCCGTCTCAGGCCACTTTCCAGAAAATGTAGTCGGCCTGGTACGGCACTTTTTGCGTGGCGCCCGCGCTGGCCGCGCCGCACGGGGCAGCCGGTGCCACGCCGCCCCGGGTGGCCACGCGCTGGATGTAGCTGACGCCGTTCATGGCGCCGCTGCCGACGGCCGGGTTGGCCATCACCAGCTGGAATGGAATGTTGCCGGCCCCCGCGTGCGCGACGGCAATCTGGGTGGCGGTCACGCGCGAGCCGTCGTTGCTGTGCCAGGTGGCCGGCGGCCCGAAATATTTACCGACGTTCATGCCGCCACGGTCGGTCAGCTGGGCATCGGGGCCGATAAAAGTCCACTCGTACTGGTCGGTCGTGTCCTTCTTGATCTTGCATTCGTAGGTGATGTCACCGGCGCCCACGGTCTCCATCGCCACCTTGTGGCCGGCCGGCACCTGCACGGCGGCCGGCAGCGCCTGCTGGTCGAAGGTGGGCGTGCTGGCGCAGGCGGACAATAAAACGGCGGCGGCAAGGACGGTAATCGTCGAGTGGTGGTGCATGGTGGCTCCTGGTAGTGGTGGGAACCAGCGCCAACGGCGCGCTGATACCTGTTCTACCCGCCAGGCGCCCGTTTGGATGCACGCGACGCCAAATATTTACAAATATTTTTTATGGCTGGCCGAAACGCACCTGGTCGAGCCACGCGAGCAGCGGGATGGTAGCCGGCAGCAGCGGCTCCACGCCCACCGTCCCCTGCCACGCGAACGCCTGCCCTTCCAGGCTTTGCGGCTCGCCCTGCCAGTCGCGGCTGATGAAGAAATGCAGCCGCACGTGCGCGTGCGGATACACGTACTCGACGCCGCACCATTCCTCGGCGCTGTGGATGGTCAGGCCCAGCTCCTCGACAAATTCGCGTTTTAACGCTTGCAGGATGGTTTCACCGGGATCGACCTTCCCGCCCGGGAATTCCCAATAGCCTTCGTACGGTTTGCCGGCCGGGCGCTGGCCCAGCAGCACGTCGCCGTTCGGCTGCATCAGGATGCCCACGGCCACATCGATGGGCGGCTGGTTCAACGTTGCGCTCATGCCAGCTTGCCCGCGTAATCCTTGGCGAACTGCCACGCCACCCGGCCCGACCGCGAACCGCGCTGCAGTGCCCAGCGCAGGGCGTCGCCACGGGCCGCCTCGATCTGCACGTCCGTGCAG
>JBEVMD010000266.1:0-3695 GCA_040508835.1 Duganella sp.
CACCGAATCACCATATGCACACATCCACCACCGACCAGGCAGAAACGCTGATACGCGCTACCGGCGCCCGTGTCACCCGGCAGCGGGTGACGGTGCTCGACTTCCTGATGGGCCAGGAGAAATCCCTGACCCACCACGAAATCCAGGCCCTGCTCTCGGATGAAGCGCTCGACTCGGTCACGCTGTACCGGGTGCTCGAGTGGCTCACCGAGCACGAACTGGTGCACCGGATTGCCGGCGGCGACCAGGTGTGGCGCTTCCGCGCCGGCGCCGGCCACCACTCGCACGAACATGCGCACTTCCAGTGCACCCGCTGCGACGAAGTCACGTGCTTCACGGACGTTCCCCTGCCGCGCACGCTGACGCTGCCCACCGGCTTCCAGAGCCAGGAAATGGACTTCCTGATCAAGGGCACCTGCCCGCACTGCGCGCAAAAACAATAACGGCAGCACCATCCTCTAATGCAGTTAACTTGCATTAGTGATCTTGACGGCTTATGATGCAACTCGATTGCATTAATAGCCGTGCGCTGCCCTGCGTGCTTTCCTTGTTTTTCCTGCGAGCCCTCCATGTCCCATTCCCCCGTACCTGCCGATACCCGCCTGCCCGTGACCGTTCTGTCCGGTTTTCTGGGCGCGGGCAAGACCACCCTGCTCAAGCACATCCTGGCCAACCGCGACGGCTTGCGGGTCGCTGTCATTGTCAACGACATGAGCGAGGTCAATATCGACGCGTCGCTGCTGCGCCATGGCGCGCACAATGCTGGCGCCGCGCTGTCGCGCACCGAGGAAAAAATGGTCGAGATGAGCAACGGCTGCATCTGCTGCACGCTGCGCGAAGACCTGCTGCTGGAGGTGCGCAAGCTGGCGCGCGAGAACCGCTTCGATTACCTGCTGATCGAATCGACGGGCGTGGGCGAGCCGATGCCGGTGGCGGCCACGTTCGACTTTGCCGACGAAAACGGCAACTCGCTCAACGACGTCGCCCGCATCGACACCATGGTCACGGTGGTGGACGCCGTCAACCTGCTGCACGACTACCACGGCGCCGACTTCCTGGCCCAGCGCGGCCAGAGCGCGGGCGACGATGACGACCGCACGCTGGCCGCGCTGCTGTCCGAGCAGATCGAATTTGCCGACGTCATCGTCGTCAGCAAGACCGACCTGATTACCATCGACCAGCTGGGCGAAGTACGCGCCGTCATCAAGGCCCTCAATCCGACGGCCGCCATCGTGCTGGCGGAACGGGGCCGGGTGCCGCTGCACCAGGTCCTGGGCACCGGCAGGTTCGACCTGGAACAGGCAAGCCGCATGGCCGGCTGGGCGCGCGAGCTGGCCGGCCTCCATACGCCCGAAACCGAGGAGTACGGCATCGAAAGCTTCGTGCTGCGCGAGCGGCGTCCACTGCATCCGCAGCGCTTTGGCGCCTTCCTCGACCTGCCCCTGCCCGGCGTGATCCGCGCCAAGGGGTATGTGTGGCTGGCCAGCCGTCCCGACTGGGCGGTGGCGTACTCGCGCGCCGGCCGCATCGCGTCGGTGGAACCGGTGGGTTTATGGTGGGCCGCCAGCGACCGCGCCAGCTGGCCCGCCGCAGGCGACCCCGATCGCGACGCCATCGTCGCCACATGGGTGGAGCCGTACGGCGACCGCCTCAATGAACTGGTCTTCATCGGCCGCACGCCGCACATGGACCGCGCCGCCATCGAACAGGCGTTGCGCCACTGCGTGCTGACCGATACCGAGCTGGCAGCGGGCATGCCATCCTGGAGCGGACTGGCCGATCCGTTCCCGGACTGGAGCCGGGAGGATGAGGCAGACACCGCCAGCGCATGATTTAAAAAGGGGAACCACCATCCGTGATCCCGCGCAGGCGGAAATCCATGCTGAGGGGGCGAAGCTGCCGGCCTATGGATCCCCGCGTGCGCGGGCATGACGGCTTCGCGGGCTGCGGCTTCAACTTCGGCCTCGGCTTCGGCGTTATCACCTTCGTCATTCCCCACCGCTGCAGGTATACTGCCCGCTTTCCCGCAAAGATATCGACCCATGGCCGCTCATTCCACGTTCCCGCGCCGCGCCGCAGTTCTCGTCCTGGCCGTCAGCGCCCTGCTGTCGCCCCTGCTGCATGCCGCGCCGGCGACCACGCCCGCCACCATCACCGCGCTGCGCCTGATCGGCGAGCAGCGGCTGCCCTGGCGTCAGCAGTTCCAGGGCACCATGGTGGGCGGCTTGTCCGGCATCGATTACGACGCCGCGCGCGGCGACTGGGTGATGATCTGCGACGACAGATCGGAGCACAATCCCGCCCGCTACTACCGCGCGCGCCTGCGTTACGACGACCAGTCCTTCAGCGCCGTGGAACTGACGGGCGTGACCGTGCTGCTGCAGGCGGACGGCGCGCCGTATCCGTCCAAGGACGATTTCGCGCGCCTGGGCGGCGCCGTGGCCGACCTGGAAACGCTGCGCGTCGATCCGCGCGACGGCGCCATCTGGTACGCCAGCGAGGGCGACGTCTCGCTGGACCTCGATCCGTTCGTGCGCAAGGCGGCCAGCGACGGCCGCTTGCAATTCGAACTGCCGCTGCCGCCGCTGTTCAACGTGGCCATCGACCGTACGTCCGGCCCGCGCAACAACCAGAGTTTCGAGGGCCTGAGCTTTACGCCCGACGGCAACGCGCTGTGGGTGTCGCTGGAAGGACCGATGTACCAGGATGGCGATGCGCCCGATCCGGCGCACGGCGCCGTGAACCGCATCACGCGTTTTGCGCGCGACGGCAAGGTGCTGGGACAGTATGCGTATCCGCTGGGGGCGATTCCCGCCGCGCCGGGACTGGGCAAACAGGCCGACAACGGCATCTCCGAGATCCTGGCGCTGAGCGACACGCGCCTGCTGGTGCTGGAACGCTCGGGCGTGCAGGCCGACTCGGGCCGCTATCGCAATTACGTGCGCCTCTACGAGGTGGACACGGGCGCCGCCACCGACGTCCAGCATCTGCCCACGCTGCGCGGCGCGCAGTACACGCCGACGACCAAGCGCCTGGTGCTGGACCTGAACCAGGTGGGGCTGCCCATCGTCGACAACCTGGAAGGGATGGCGTTCGGCCCCGTGCTGCCGAACGGCCACCCCAGCCTGGTGCTGATCTCCGACGACAACTTCGGCAAGAACCAGGTTACGCAGTTCCTGCTGTTCGAAGTGACGCCATAGCACCGAGCGCGGACGCCTGCGCCGCCACCACCGGCGCCGCAGCACCGGACAGGGGCGCGGGCAAACCGTCGGCCGAAGGCTGGGTCAACGCGTCGGGCAAGGCATCGGCCAATGCCCCTGCAGCAGCGCCGGGCACGGCGTCGGCCAGCACGTCGCCGAGGGTGGCGCCCACTGCCAGCGTGGCCAACGGCTCGGCGGCTTGCGCCGGCACATCCTGGATGGACGGCGGCGACAGGCAATTGTCGCATTTGCAGCATTTTTCGAAGCCGGGCGACGCGTCGCTGAAGTAATCGAGCAGCAGCTTCCAGCGGCAGTAGCCGCTCTGCGCGTAACCGACCATCTGCTCCAGCCCTTCGCGGTCGCGCTCATGCTTGTCGGCGTACACCTTGGCCATGTCCGCGAATTGCGCAGCCTTCGGCGCATGGTCGGGCGCCGCGCCGCGCGGCTTGACGACCGCGTAATCGAGCTTGCGGTTACGCTTGAGCAGCTTGCCGT
>JBEVMD010000084.1:0-6360 GCA_040508835.1 Duganella sp.
CTCTCCCGAAAGGCGGGGGCGGCGCGCCACGCATTGCCGATCCCATTCTGTTGTGCAATTATCATTGCACTTGACCGCCACCCCGGCGGTTTTTCTGCGGGTGAGGCAATGCGCGGTATCGAACTACGTCAACTACGGTATTTTTCCATCCTGGCGCGCGAGCTGCATTTTCGCCGCGCCGCCGACCTGGCCTGCATCACCCAGCCCGCCCTCAGCCAGCAGATCAGCAAGCTGGAAGCCACGGTCGGCGTGGCGCTGCTGCTGCGCGACGGCCGCAAGGTCGAGCTGACCGCTGCCGGCGCCCGCCTGCAGCAGGAGGTCGACCGCATGTTCGACCAGTTGCAGCGCGCGCTGCGGCTCACGCGCGAGGCCGCCGAAGAGCGCCAGTTCCGGCTGGCGATCGGCATGGTGGAGTTCACCAACCTGCCGTTCGTGCCGCCGGCGCTGACGCGCCTGCAAGCGGCGTATCCGGGCCTGACCGTGCAGCGCCACGAAATGGTGTCGATCCAGCAGATGGAGGCGCTGGTCAAGGGCGAGATCGACGTGGGCATCGGCGTGCAGGTGGGCCTGCTGCCGGGCGACGGCAGCATCCGCGCCCTGCCCGTCATGCGCGGGCCCTGGGTGCTGGTGATGCGCGACGACCACCGGCTGGCCGCGCTGGCGCAGCTGCAGGTGGAAGATATCGTGGGCGAACGGGTGATCTTCTTCGAACGCGCCCTGATCCCGCAGCTGTACGACGGCGTGGTCAACGCGTGCCGCAATGCGGGTTTTACGCCGGGCTTCGTGTACGAAACCCGGCAGGCGCAGGTGGGCGTGTCGATGGTGGCCGAGGGGATGGGCGTGATGCTGGGCGCGGCCTATATTTTTGCCGCCCTGCCGCCGGGGCTCACGGTCCGCCCTTTCCGCGACATGGACCCGTTGCAGGTGTACCTGTTTTCGCGCAGCGACGAAGGGGATCCGCTGGCGCACGAGTTCATGGAGCTGGCGGCCGAGGAAGCGCGCCGGATACAGGTCAGGCTGGACGCCAGGTACTGACGGGGCGGCCGGCCCCACTGTCGGCCATGTCGGCCGCGTCGGCCCTGTCGGCAACGTCGGCCGCCGCAGCGAGCTCGGCGCGCGCGGGCGCCGGGCGGCCGAACAGGTAGCCCTGGAAATACCGGCAGCCGCACGCCACCAGGAAACCTTGCTGCGCTGCGGTTTCCACGCCCTCGGCCACCACGTCCAGGCCCAGGCTGTGCGCCAGCGCCAGGATGGCGCGCACGATGGCGGCGTCATGCGCATTGGACAGCACATCCTGCACGAACGACCGGTCGATCTTCAACTGGCACAGCGGCAGCCGCTTCAAATAACCGAGCGAGCAATACCCGGTGCCGAAGTCGTCCAGGGCAAAGCCGATGCCGTGCTGGCGCAGCGCGTCCATCTTGGCTGCCACGTCGTCGAGATCGTCCAGCAGCATGCTTTCCGTCAGCTCCAGCTTGAGGCGGCCCGGCGCCACGCCGTGCGCGGCCAGCACCGCCAGCACGTCCGGCACGAAGCCGGGCTGGCGGAACTGGCGCGCGCTGACATTGACCGCCACCGTCCAGCCGGCGCTGGCCGCACACCGGCCCCAGCGCGCCAGCTGGGCGCACGCCTGCTCCAGCACCCACTGTCCCAGCGCAAGAATCAGGCCCGACTGTTCCGCCAGCGCGATGAACACGTCGGGCGGGACCGAGCCGCGCTGCGGATGGTTCCAGCGCAGCAGCGCTTCCATGGAGCATGTCATGCCGGCCGCGTCCACGATGGGCTGGTAGTGCAGCGCCAGCTGTCCGCGCGGCAGCGCGTGGCGCAGCGCCTCGGCCAGGTCCGCCCTGGCGCTCACGCGCTGCTGCATGGCGGGATCGTAGAACCGCAGCGTGTCGCGGCCGCTGGCCTTGGCGTCGTACATGGCCAGGTCGGCCTGCTTGAGCAATTGCTCCACCGTCGCGGTCGCGCCGTCGAACACGGTGGCGCCGATGCTGGGCGTGACGTGCACGGTGCGGCCTTCGAGCACATGCGGCTGGCCCAGCCGGCGCACGATGGCCGCGCCCAGGGTTTCCACCGCCCGCACGGCGGCTTCCCGGTCGCCAGCCAGTTGTTCCAGCACGATCACGAATTCGTCGCCGCCCAGCCGGGCCACCGTATCGCCGCCACGGGTGACGTCGGTCAGGCGCCGCGCGACCGATTGCAGCAGGCGGTCGCCCATGTCGTGCCCCAGCGTATCGTTGAGATGCTTGAAATGGTCGAGGTCGATGAACAGCACGGCGCCGTGGCGCTGCGAGCGGGCGCTGTGCTCCAGCGCCGGCGCCAGCCGTTCCAGCAGCAGCCGGCGGTTGGGCAGCGACGTCAGGCCATCGTAATACGCGAGGTGGTGGATCTTCGCTTCCGCCAGCTTGCGCTCGGTAATGTCCATGCGCGTGCCCACCACGCGCACCGGCTGGCCCGCATCGTCGCGCTCCACCACCCGGCCGCAGCTGTGAACCCAGATCCAGCCGGCCACCCGGTGACGCATGCGGAACTCTGCCCGATAGTTGTCGGCTTCGCCACGCAGGTGGCGCGTCAGCGCCGCGTGGACGGCCGCCACGTCGTCGGGGTGCACGTGGTGGTAAAACTCGGGAATGCGGTCGATGTCGCCCGGCGCGTAGCCGAGCATGTCCGCACCGCGCTGGTCGACGCTGCGCCGTCCCGACGGCAAGTGCCAGTCCCACAGGCCCAGATCGGCGCCAGCGAGCGCCAGCGCGATGCGGGTGGCGTGCTGCTCCTGGTCGCGCTGCTGCGCCCGGCTGCTGCGGTGCAGCGCGCGGCGGTGGCGCTGCACCGTGACCAGCACCAGCGCCCCCAGCAGCGCCACCAGCAGCCAGGCGCAGAACACCACGCAGGCCAGGTGCAGCAGGTGGTCGAGTTCGGCCGTCCGGGTCCAGGCATGGCCGCCCAGGAAAAAATAGCCGATCACCAGCAAGCTGACGCCCGCCAGCAGCGCAAACGACAGCCACTCGACGTGGGTGCGGTGCGGGTCGCCGTAGGCGTGATGTACCAGGATGTCCATGCGTGGGCTTTGCGGTCACGTTGCAGTGAGACCCAGTATCGCCACTGGCCTGACCGACGGCCAATCGTTTCGCCGCGCCGTTTCCGATAAGCACAACTTATCGCCGCTGGCCCCCGCCCCTGGGGCGCAGATGGCGGATTTAAAGCCCCGTAGACGGATATCCACATCTGCTGTGGATAAGGTTGTGAATAACCGCCACTTGACAGCCGAGAACGCCTTTAACGGCGGGCATTTCATTAAACTGCCCATTCCGCAGGCATAATTTTCATCCAATAAAATCAATGACTTACGCCGACCTTTTGACGCACGCCCGGTTTTTCGAGGTCGCTTGAAAAATATTTTTTTGTGCATAAATGTGGTTGACAGCGTGCCTGCCCACGTAGCCTTTGACAAAACCGCGCCCGAGGAATAGTGTGGCCGTGGAGGTGCACAATTTCTTCCAAGAACGCATTTCGGGATGGCGGCATGAATCAGATTGACGATACGGACTGGATGATCGACGACGACGGGCCGGACCCGGCAGGCGCGGCGGCAGCGGCCGGCGCGCCGCCGCCCTGGCGCGTGCTGATCGTGGATGACGACGTCGATGTCCACGTGGTGACCAAATTCTCTCTCAGCAATGTGTGCTTCCGCGGCCGGCGCCTCAATTTCATGCATGCCTATTCCGGCGAGGAAGCGCTGACCACGCTGCGCAACACGCCCGACATCGCGCTAGTGCTGCTGGACGTGATCATGGAAACCAGCGATGCGGGCCTGAACGTGGCGCGCCAGATCCGCGACACCCTGCATAACGACCTGGTCCGCATTGTGCTGCGCACCGGCCAGCCGGGCCAGGCGCTCGAGCACAGCATCATCCTCGACTACGACATCAACGACTTCTGGTGCAAGACCGACCTCACCACGCGCAAGCTGTTCACCACGGTGATTTCATCGCTGCGCGCGTACGCGGGGCTCGACGCGGCGCACCAGCGGGCCGCCGCGCTCGAGGCCGAGCTGGCCCATGCCCGCCGTCTGCTGGCCGTGGTGGACCAGCACGCCGTGCTGGCCACCCTGGACGGGCGCGGCCGGATTGTCACCGTCAACGACAAAGGCTGCGCCAAGCTCCAGTTTTCGCGAGAGCAACTCATTGGCGCCGACCTGCGCCTGCTGCACCCGCCGCCCTACCCGCCCGACCAGCTGGCGGACGCGCTGCAGGCGCTCAAGGCGGGCGAACCGTGGACCGACGTGGTTGCCGCCTGGCGCGGCGACGGTGAGCCGATCCGCCTGCGCGTCACGGTCGCGCTGGTGGACGACCCGGCCGCGCCCTATGTGGTGGTGGGCAGCGCGATGCCGCCGCTGACGTTGCCGTGATGACGTAAGTCACGGATTGCTAAGCGTTTTTTGGGATATCCACAAGCGCTGTGGATATCGTTGTGGATATCCCCCCATTGACAACAAAGCGCGCCTGTAACGGCGCGGTGTTCTACAAACTGCCCATCCAACAGGCATTTTTAAATCCCTTACGAATCAAGCACTTGGACGAATATAATTTTCTAAACGAAAACTCGTCAAAAATAATTCTTGTCAAGCTGAGGTGTGCATAAGTAAGCCTGCCGCTTGCATCAGGCCGGGCTTATGCATCGGGGCCGCCATGGCCTGCGCTCACCGGCTGCGCGTGTGGGCGATCTGCAGCCGCTCGGCGTAGCGCACCAGGTCGGGCAGCGAGCGCGCCTGCATCTTGTCCATCAGCTTGCGCTTGTGGGTCTTGGCCATGATTTCGCTGATGCCCAGGTCGTCCGCGATCTGCTTGATCAGCAGGCCGCCGATGACCAGCAGCATGGTTTCGCGCTCGCGCGGGGTCAGGCTGTCGTGGCGGCGCCGCAGTTCGTCCACTTCCTGGCGCAGCTGATACCGGGCACGGGCCACCGCCAGCGCGTCGTCCACGGCGCGCAACAACGTGTCCGGCTCCACCGGCTTGGTAAGGAATTCCAGCGCGCCCGCCTTCATGGCCTGCACCGTGAGCGGGATCGAGCCATGGCCGGTGACGAAAATGATCGGCAGGTCCGCGCCCAGCGCGTCGAGCCGGGCGGCCACGTCGAAGCCGCCCGCCTCGGGCATGCGCAGGTCGAGCAGCAGGCACGCCGCGATGTCGGGCAGCGGCGCGCGGAAGAACGCGGCGGCCGAGTCGAAGGCCAGCACGTCGTAACCCGCCGAATCGAGCAGGTTGACGAACGCGTGGCGCACCGATTCGTCATCGTCGACGACAAATACCATTTGCTTCATGGGGGTCAAACTCGCTCCGGTAATCTGAACTCGATGCTGCAGCCATGCGGCAGCCGCGGGGCGGCCGCGATACTGCCGGCGTGGGCGTCGATGATGGAGCGGCAGATCGCCAGCCCCATGCCCATGCCGTCATCCTTGGTAGTGTAATACGGCTCGAACATCTTTGCGGCCCCTTCGGCATCGAGGCCGCTGCCCGTATCGTCGATGCGCACCACCACGGCGCCATGCTCGGACGCCGTGGTAATGGTGAGATTGCGCGCCCTGCCCCGCACGCCGGCCATGGCGTCGAGCGCATTGACCACCACGTTGAGCAGCACCTGCTGCAGCTGCACGGCGTCGCCGTGCACCCAGCCGCTGTGCGCCTCGAGCACCAGCTGCAGCGACACTTCCAGCCGTTCCAGCTCGCTGCGCGAAATGGAGACGATGTGGCGGATGGTCGCATGCAGGTCGAGCGGCGCCGATTCCTGCACGCCCTTGCAAGTGAGCGCGCGCAGGCCGCGGATGATGCCGCCCGCGCGCTGGCTTTGCGCGGCGATTTCCTGCAGGCCGCTGCGCACCCGGTCCAGCTGCGGCGGGTCGCGTTCGAGCCAGCGCAGGCTGGCGCCCGCGTTGGACGAAATCGACATCAGCGGCTGGTTGATTTCGTGGGCGATGGCCGACGTCAGCTGGCCCACGGTGGTGACCCGCGCCACCCGCGCCAGTTCGGCCTGGGCCTGGCGCAGCGAATCGTCGGCCGCGCGCCGCGCCGTGATGTCGATCGTGGTGCCCACGAACACGGCGCCGCCGGTGCCGGCCAGCGGCTCGCCCACGCAGCTGAGGTGGCGCACCTTGCCGTCCGGGTCCACCATCCGGTACTCCATGCGAAAGGCCTGGCGGCTGGCGACAGCCTGCTCGAGGATGCGCCGCGCGCGCGGCTGGTCGTCGGGATGGAGCGCATCGACGAACACCGATACCGGCATGGCCGGCTGGGTATCGGACAGGTTGAAGATGCGTGCCAGTTCCGGCGTGCCGTTGATGGTCTTCTGCGACAGGTTCCA
>JBEVMD010000271.1:0-10129 GCA_040508835.1 Duganella sp.
CGGAGATCGATTCGGAGTGAATCGATGAGGAAATCAGAAGGCGAGCCTGATCTGCGGCACTTGCGGTGAACAGCTTTGGCTGCTTCGTTCCCGACCTGACCAGGTTAGCCATGCCACAATGCGCAGGGGCCCGCCAGCGATCATTATACCCTACAGCCCCAGTTCCTGCCAAATACCATCGACCCGCGCTTTCACTGCCGGCGTCATGGTGATGGTGGTGCCCCATTCGCGCGTGGTTTCGCCCGGCCATTTGTTGGTCGCATCGATGCCCATCTTGCTGCCCAGGCCGCTCACCGGCGAGGCGAAGTCCAGGTAATCGATGGGCGTGTTGTCCACCAGCGTGGTGTCGCGGGTGGGATCGACGCGGGTGGTAATGGCCCAGATCACTTCCTTCCAGTCGCGGATGTTCACGTCCTCGTCCACCACCACGATGAACTTGGTGTACATGAACTGGCGCAGGAAGCTCCACACGCCGAACATCACGCGCTTGGCGTGGCCCGCGTACTGCTTCTTGATCTGCACCACGGCCATGCGGTAGCTGCAGCCTTCGGGCGGCAGGTAAAAGTCGGTGATTTCGCTGAACTGCTTTTGCAGCAGCGGAATGAACACCTCGTTCAGCGCCAGGCCCAGCACGGCCGGCTCGTCCGGCGGCTTGCCGGTGTAGGTCGAGTGGTAGATCGGGTCGCGGCGCATGGTGATGCGGTCGATGGTAAATACCGGGAAGCTGTCCTGCTCGTTGTAATACCCGGTATGGTCGCCATACGGGCCCTCCAGCGCATGCTCGTAACCGGACGGATGATTTTCGTCCGGATAGATATGGCCTTCGAGCACGATCTCGGCCGAGGCCGGCACCCGCAGCTCACTGCCGATGGCCTTGACCAGCTCGGTACGGCTGCCGCGCAGCAGGCCCGCGAACTGGTATTCGGACAGGCTGTCGGGCACTGGCGTCACCGCCCCTAATATAGTAGCGGGATCGGCGCCCAGCGCCACGCACACGGGATACGGCTTGCCCTTGTTCTGCAAGGCGTGCTCGCGGAAATCGAGGGCGCCGCCGCGGTGCGCCAGCCAGCGCATGATCACCTTGTTCGGTCCCAGCACCTGCTGGCGATAAATGCCCAGGTTCTGGCGCTTTTTATTCGGTCCCTTGGTAATCACCAGGCCCCAGGTGATCAGCGGTGCGATATCGCCCGGCCAGCAGTGCTGGATCGGTAACTTGGCCAGGTCGACGTCGGCGCCTTCCCACACGATGTCGTGGCACGGCGCGCCGCGCAGTTCCTTGGGCGCCATGTCCCACACCGCCTTGACCAGCGAGCCCAGGCCCAGCAGGTCCTTGAAACCCTTGGGTGGCTCCGGCTCCTTGAGGCGGGCCAGCACGTGGCCGATCTTGCGCAGTTCGCTGACATCGTCAGCGCCCATGCCCAGCGCCACGCGGCGCGGAGTGCCGAACAGATTTGTCAAGACCGGCATGCTGTGACCGCTCGGATTTTTGAACAGCAACGCCGGTCCGCCAGCGCGCAGCACGCGGTCGGACACTTCGGTCATCTCTAAATGCGGTGAAACGGGCGTCAAAATGGTCTTAAGTTCGTCCATTCGTTGCAACTGAGAAAGAAAATCTCGCAGATCGGAATATTTCATCGTTTTTTAATATTTTCTTACACAAGAGTCTACTGTTTAAAAATACAGGTCAAGTGGTTGATTTTATTGGTTTTCCACCGCACACATGGCAAAAAGCTAGATTTAAAAGTTATAGCTTTGATTGGCGTTAGTATTGACTTGATATAATACCGCCCCTACAATCTGCCCTACTTGAAGAGAACACCGCCTCCGGGCTCATACGTGCACAATGTGTCAACACAAACGCACAGATGAAGTTGTTGCTCATTCATTCACGGAGTCGGGGCTCCACATGACATTTTAAGGAGTGTTTTCACAAGGCGTCTGCCTTACCCCCGAAAGAGGTTGTTTTGCGACTGATCGACTCCCATCGCGAGAGATCAGCTCAGGCAAGCAATTACGGCGTCCATGCCCGCACCGACAGTGCGATGGACGGTGATATTTCTGATGCACGGCATTAGCGCCCGAGGTAGCTGCGTAAATATAGACTTACGCTGGCAGGGAGTCGCTTCGACGGCATTTCAGAGGGGAACTCTATGATTAATCGCATCACCGGTGCTTCTGCTTTTGCAAGCACCATCCTGGCTCGCCAGCCAGCGGCGTGGTTGTCCAACACCCGCATTTCGGCCAAGGGCGTTTTGACCACCGCCCAGCACACTTTGACCATTCTTGGTGTGACCGCTCTGGTTGTCATGGCAGTACTGTTTTTCCGTCCGGACCTGGCGCGGGCGCTTAGCGACAGCCTCAATCCGGCCCCCGTAGCGGAGCCCATCGCACTGGTGGCGCCACCGCTGTCCGCCCTGATGGATGCTCCGGCGCCAGCAGCGGCCGATGCCGTGACCGGCGAGGAAAAAGCGCTGCTCGGCACGCAGAAGCAGCAGCAATGGGTGACGTCGTGGCTGTCCAAGCGTTATCGCGTGGCTGGCGACGCCACCAATATGCTGGTGTCCACCGCTTACCTGACGGCGCGTGAAATCAAGCTCGATCCGCTGCTGATCCTGGCCGTGATGGCCATCGAATCGGGTCTGAACCCGTTCGCGGAAAGCCCGATGGGCGCTCAGGGCCTGATGCAAGTCATGTCCAAGGTGCACCACGACAAATTCCAGGAAATGGGCGGCCTGCAAGCGGCGCTCAACCCGGTGGCCAACATCCGTGTCGGTTCGCTGATCCTCAAGGATTACGTCACCCGTGGCGGTTCGGTGGAAGCCGGCCTGAAGAGCTACGTGGGCGCCGCCGCCTTTGCCCATGACGATGGTTATGGCGCCAAGGTGCTGGCCGAGTACAGCCGCCTCAAGCAGGTATCGAGCGGCAAGAAAGTACCGACCATCACCCCGGTCATGGTGCAGCAGCCGAAGCCGGCGCCGAAGGCGGAAGCAGAAACCGCTGACACGCAAATCGCCGGCCTGTAATTCTGCTCTATATATAGAGGCAAAAAAACCGCCGGATCCCTGTCGCAGGGATCCGGCGTTTTTTTATCGGGCCGGCGCAGCGTCCCACTCCGCCATCCCGGCTGCGTGGAGCGTCATCCGAACGTCACAATGTCGATCGCAGGTGGCGCATCGAGCGCACGCTCGCTGCACAGCACGATCGACAACTCGGCGTGCGCGACGCCCACATTGATGCCCTGCCCGTCGCCGCCCAGTTTGTATTGCGCCTCCTGCTCGCACCACAGGCGATAAAAACCGTCCACGCGCTGCGCGTGCGGCAGCGCGTGCAGCTGCCCCCACTGCGCCAGCGCGTGCCCAACGAACGCTTGCGCTGCCAGCGCCGCCAGGTCGCGGCTGCCGTCGCGCAATTCGATGTCCAGTCCCAATGCGGTCTCGGCGCTGACGGCGCACGCCACCCAGCGTCCGCTGTGCGCAATGCTGAACCAGGGCATGGCGCGCCTCGCGGGCGCCACCAGCAGTGGCGCGCCGGCAATCCGCTCGGCCAGCACCACCGCCCGCGCCGGCACACCCATCGACCGCCCCAGCGCGGTACGCGCCAATGCCCGCCCGACCACGAACTGGCGCAGGCGCCCGGCACGCACCAGGCGCTGGCCGCGCGCCAGTTCGCTTGCCGACAGCCAGTCGCGCAAGCGATCCAGGCCGGCGTCCGTCACCGCGCACGCATCGGCCATCAGGATACGGGCCGTGGCCGTCATCGGCAGCGCGCCTGCCGCAGCGAGGGATCAGCATTCATCGCACATCGTTCACGTCGAATAACCCCATGTCAGTCGCGCTCGAGCAGCGCCTGCAAGGCCGCGTGCGTGGTCTTGCCCTGCGCATCGACCGGCATGCGGTCCACGTAACGCCAGCGGCGCGGCAATGCAACCGGGTCCAACGCGGGCGCCAGCGCCGCGCGCAGGCGCCGATCGAGCGCGAGCTTGCCGCCAGCGGCCAGCACCGCGTGACCGGCGGCGGACGGCACGACAAACGCGGCCAGCCGCTGGCGCTGGCCGGCAACGGCATCGACCAGCATCACGCGCGCCGCTCGCGCCAGGCCGCTGGCGCGCAAGCGCTCTTCCACGGCAGTGAGCGAAATGCGTTTTTCCTCGAGCTTGACGATGCGGTCGGCGCGCCCCAGCAGGACGAAGTTGCGGTCGCCGGACGGCGCGGCGCGATCGGCCAGCGCCAGCCAGTCGTCGTCAGGCAGGTGCGGCGAGCGCACCTCCAGCGCGCCGTCTGCGCCCAGGCGCCAGTGCACCGTGGGAAACGGTTGCCAGCCATCGTCGCCACGGTGGGCGCGCCGGCGCCACGCCACGCCGCCCGTCTCCGAACTGCCATACACTTCCACCGGCACTGTTCCCCACAGGGCACCGGCAGCGAGCGCGGCGTCCGCCGCCAGCGGTCCGCCCGACGAGAACACCGCGCGCACCGAGTGCGCCGCACCGCGCCAGTCCAGGTGTTCGGGCAGCCGCGTCAAATGCGCCGGGCTGGACACCAGCACGCACGGCGCCGCGGCCAGCGCGCACGCCAGCTCTTCGTGAAAGACCAGGCGGCCGGCATGCAGCGGCCGGCCGGCGGCCAGCGGCCACAGCACCTTGAACAGCAAACCGTAGATGTGCTGATGCGACACCGTCGCCAGTACGGCGGCGTTCCCGGCCATGGCGCCGAACAGCACGTCCAGGGTGGCGACTTCGCTGGCCATCTGCGACAGTTTTTTGGGTATCGCCTGCGGCGCGCCGGTGCTGCCGGACGTAAACACCACCAGCGCCGCCAGATCGGGATGCAGTGCAGCAGGCGGCAGGCCCGTAACAGCCGCATCATCGGCAGCAGGGTACTGCGGCGCGTACGCGGCGGGATACTGGCCCAGGAACCCGTCCACCGAGGCGTGCAAGGCGACGCAGGTGGCGTCCAGCGTGTCGGCGCCCAGCCAGATGGTTTTGCCGGCATGCCAGGCGCCCAGCAGCGCCGCGCCGAACTCGATGCTGTCGTCCAGGTACAGCGCGAAATGGCTGCCCGGCGCGGCGCGCAGCAGCGCATGCCATGCGCCGGCGCGCGCCAGGAAATCAGCATTGCTCACGGCAATGCCGGCGCGCCAGCCGACCACGCCGGCGGCCGGCCGCGCCGCCAGCGCAGCAGCCAGATGCGGTAACGGGTCCACCATGCGTCAGCGCGGCGCCGACGACGCGGCAATCAGCGCCGTCAGCGCCTGCACCGTCGCCAGGTGGCGGCGAATGCCGGCCGCATCGGCGGGCAGCACGACGCCATAGCGCTGCTGCAGGGCCACGCTCAATTCGAGCGCATCGATCGAATCGAGGCCGAGTCCGTCGCCGAACAGGGGCGCGGCGCTGTCGATATCCTCCGCACGCATGTCTTCCAGCTGCAGCACGTCGATAATCAGTTGTTTCACTTCCAGTTCCAGCATGGTGCGGTACCTTACCGTCAGAATTTGCCTTGTCGTCCCAGGCCCGATTATAACGACAGCGCCGCCACGCCAGCATGGTCGTTGCGCCGACGCGGTAAAATACCGGCTTGACGGCGCCGTCCCTGGCGCACGCAGCAACCCGGGAGCATGCATGATCACCAAAGAAGATATGGTCGACCTTTTCGCCAACATGAAGGAAAACGCGCCATGGGATATCACCAAGCCGCTGCTGTGGGGGTATTTTTTCTCCGACCAGGACAAGGCCAGGCTGGAAGCGGCCGCGCCGCTGCTGGCGGCCAAGGGCTACCAGGTGGTCGGTATTTTCGATTCGAAACCTGATTCGGAAACGCCGGCGCTGTGGTGGTTGCATTTGGAAAAAGTGGAAAAGCACACGGTCGATACCCTGCATGCGCTGAACCAGGAGTTCTACCAGTTTGCCGCTGAACACCAGATCGAAACCTATGACGGCATGGATGTCGCCCCCGCCCCGAAATAAGTAGATATACTTCTCGGCAAGGTTGTCAATCGAACAGGCGTCATTGACGCTTTGGCATTATCATGTCGGGTCACCACCCTCTATCCTGACCGCAATGCTATCGAGACTCTCGTTTCGTCAGTTGCTGCTGGGCGTCTTCCTGTTAATCGCTGTGTTGCTGAGTGCCGCGTCCCTGCATGCGCTGTGGACGCTGGATCGCCTTGCCGCCCATAGCCGTGACAGCGGACACCACGCGCTGACCCTCACCCAACATACCCAGCAGCTCGCCGAGCGCAGCGTGGCCATGACGCGCAGCGCGCGCCAGTTCCTGGTGCTCGACGATCCCGCCTTCCGCGAGCGCTATGCCGATGCCTGGCGCGAGGCGCGCACGTCGGTCGACGCGCTGGAAAAAGGCTTGCCGCACGCTTCGGCGCAGCAGTTCTCCCGCTGGCGCGACGCCAGCGCAGCGGCCTGGGACCTGCTGCAGGCGCCTGCCCGCCCGCGCAGCAACGCCCGCCAGCAGGCGCTGGAGCGGGCGCTGGGGCCGCTGCCGGACGTGGACGATTACCTGGCCGCCGAAGTCAAACAGGAAGTGGAGCGCCGCAATACGGCGCTGCTGTCCGAACTCGACCGCCGGCGCACGGTGCTGGGCGCGCAGGTGGTGGCGTCCATCGTGGTGGCGGCGCTGCTGGCGGGCGGCTTCGGCCTGTGGCTGTCGCGGCCGCTGGCGCAAATCGAGGCCAGCATCGACCGCCTGGGCGTCAACCAGCTCGACCAGGCGATCCTGGTGCGCGGCCCCAAGGATTTGCAGCGCGTGGGCCAGCAGCTGGACTGGCTGCGCCAGCGCCTGGCCCAGCTCGAAGCGGACAAGGCCCGCTTCATGCGCCACATCTCGCACGAACTGAAAACGCCGCTGGCCGCACTGCGCGAGGGCGTGGCGCTGCTCGAGGACGGCGTGGCCGGCGCGCTCACGCCCAACCAGCGCGAAATCGCGGGCATCCTGAACCAGAACACGGCCGCGCTGCAGTCGCAGATCGAAGCACTGCTGCGCTACAACGAAGCGTCGTTCGACGCCAACCACCTGCACCGCGCGCCCACCGACATGGCGATGCTGGTGGCCGCCGTGATCGACAGCCAGCGCCTGCAATGGCAGGCGGCGCGCCTGACCGTCACGTGCGAAGGCAAGACCCGGCCGATTGCTGTCGACGCTGATAAAATGTCGGTTGCCGTCAGCAATCTGCTGTCCAATGCTGTCCGCTTCAGCCCGCCGGGCGGCCTGGTGTATTTCCGCCTTGGCGAACGCGACGGCAAACTGCTGCTCGACTGCACCGACCAGGGCCCGGGCGTGGCGCCGCACGACGCCGCCCGCATCTTCGAACCGTTTTACCAGGGCCAGCGCCAGCCCACCGGTGCGCGCCACGGCAACGGTATCGGGCTGTCCATCGTGCACGAATACATTGCCGCCCATGGCGGCAGCCTGCAGTTGCTGAGCTCGCCACGTGGCGCGCTGTTCCGCATCGAACTCCCCTACTCAAGCCCCAACCATGCCTGATATGACCACTTCCTCCCCTCCCGCCACGCTGCCGCCTCGCCTGAACCGCGCGCTGGGCATCGTGCTGGCCATCGTGCTGGCCAACGCGCTGGCGGCCTGCACCACCGCTAAACCGACGCCCGCGCCCGAGCCCGTGCGCGCGCCGGCGCCGCAGGTCATCGTGGTGGAAACGCCGGCCCCGCCGCCCACCGACGAGGTGGGGCCGCTGCTCAGCTATCACCAGGCGCTGCGGCGCATGACGCAAGGCGAGCTGCTCAAGGAACTGAGCGGCCTGGTGCTGCAAAAGCGCAGCCCGCGCGTATCGCTGCAGATGGGCATGGTGCTGATGCTGACCCGTGGCGGCGGCGACCTGGCGCGCGCCCAGACCCTGCTCGACAATGTGGCCAACTCCACCGAAGCGAGCTCGGCGCCCATCAAGTCGCTGGCGCAAATGCTGTCGAGTTATTGCGCCGAGTCGCGCCGGCTGGCCGAACACGTGGACAAGCTGACCGCCCAGAACAAGGACAGCCAGCGCCGCATCGAGCAATTGAACGACATGGTCGAGGGCCTGAAAAACATCGAACGCACGCTGCCGGTCCGCCCCGCTGCCAGCAGCGCGCCGGCGGTGGTCAAATGAGCGGCGCGGACCAGGCGAAAAGCCCCGGCCACGGCGCCCACCTGCTGGTGGTGGACGACGACGCCGACCTGCTGCGCCTGCTGTCGATGCGGCTGACCGCCAACGGCTACCGCGTGACGGGCGTGGGCAGCGCCGAGGCGGCGCTGGCGCGCCTGTCGATGGAGCTGCCGCGCCTGGTCATCAGCGACATCCGCTTGCCCGACCGCGATGGCATGTCGCTGTTCCAGGAAATCCGCAGCAGCTATCCGGCATTGCCGGTGATCCTGCTCACCGCCCACGGCACCATCCCCGACGCGGTGGAAGCGACCACGCTGGGCGCGTATGCTTACCTGACGAAACCATTCGACGCCAAGGTGCTGCTCGACCGCATCGCCCAGGCGCTGAGCCTGTCCGCGCCGGCCGCCAGCGCCGACCGCGGCGACGAGGCATGGCGCTCGGGCCTGATCAGCCGCAGCCAGTGCATGGACGAATTGCTGGCCGAGGCGCGGCTGGTGGCAGCGTCCGACGCCAGCATCCTGATCCGCGGCGAAAGCGGCACCGGCAAGGAACTGCTGGCCAACGCCATCCACCGCGCCAGCCGCCGCGCCAAGGCGCCATTTATCGCTGTCAACTGCGGCGCGATCCCGGAGGCGCTGCTCGAGTCCGAACTGTTCGGCCACGTCAAGGGCGCGTACACGGGCGCCATCGGCAGCCGCGAGGGCCTGGTGCAGGCGGCCGACGGCGGCACCCTGTTCCTCGACGAAATCGGCGACATGCCGCTGCTGCTGCAGGTAAAACTGCTGCGCGTGCTGCAGGAGCGCATGGTGCGCCAGCTCGGTTCGGACGTGCCGCGCCCGGTGGATGTGCGCATCCTGTCGGCCACCCACCGCGACCTGGAAGTGGCGATGCTCGAAGGCCAGTTCCGCGAAGACCTGTACTACCGGCTCAACGTGATCACGCTCACCCTGCCGCCGCTGGCGCAGCGGCGCGAGGACATCACGCCGATGGCCACCCAGTTCCTGCAAAATCTTGCTGCCAAATACGGCAAGACGGTCAACGGTTTCGCGCCCGATGCGTTAGAGGCGCTGACCACGGCGTCCTGGCCCGGCAATGTGCGGCAGTTATACAACGTGGTGGAGCATGTGTGCGCGCTGGCCACCGCGCCGCTGATCCCGCTGTCGCTGGTGCAACGGGCGCTGCGCGTGCCGTCGCTGGAAGTGCTGAGCTACACGGAAGCCAAGCAGCGGTTCGAGCGCAACTACCTGGTGCAGTTGCTGAAACTGACCGATGGCAATGTCGCCGACGCCGCCCGCCTTGCCGAGCGCAACCGGACCGAGTTTTATCGCTTGTTGCAAAAATATGATCTCGATGCCGCCACCTTCCGCAGCGGCGCCACCCTTGTCGCTTCTGAGCGACAAGAAGATTAGCTTACAAATCAACGACTTACAAAATGGCGACAAATACCTGTCGCCATTTCCCGACAAAATCCAGGCAATCTGGCCGAAAAATCCACCCGCCTGGTCTCCTGCCTGCGGCCCTTCCTCTTAAACCATTGATTTGACAGCGTTTTATCGAGCTGGCACGGTGTTTGCTAAAGTTTGGGTAACGTCCGAGACGTTTTATCCTCAAACTCGATAAGGAAGCTCATCATGATGACTAATAAACTGCTCGCCCGCCTGATGGTAGCTGCCACCCTGACCGCTGCTGCCGCCACCGGTACCGCATTTGCGGCAGGTCAACAAGAAGGCGCCATGGCCGGTGCCGCCAAGTCCGGCACGGCCGCGACCGATGAAGCCATTACCAGCAAGATCAAGTCTTCGCTGGCAGATCATAAAGAAGTGGGCGTGACCACCACCGACGGTGTGGTCGTGCTGAGCGGCGCGGTGCCAAGCACCGAAGCCGGTACCAAAGCGATCCAGGTTGCCTCGGCTGTGCCAGGCGTCAAGGAAGTGAAAAGCGAACTGACCGTGGCAACCAAGTAATCGCCCACGTTCGCCAGCAGGGCCCGGGGGATAGGGATATCTCCCGGATGTGATCAACGTTG
>JBEVMD010000220.1:0-7650 GCA_040508835.1 Duganella sp.
TGACTTTTCTCCGTATCTTGTTTCTGGTAACGGCAGCGTTTTCTGGAACTTGAGGGTTGTTTTGAATTATTTTTGAAAAAATCGAAAAAAGTTTTGAACGGGATGTCTCATGCCAACACTGCGCAGGGTGCAGGCTGCAATGTGACTGCCGTAGTTGAGCAATACTTATCAGCTATCATGCTTTTTCGATCACGCGACAAGGAGCAGGTATGGCTGACGAAGTATTGGTGCTGGCGGGCTTGTGGAATTCCGGGCCCGCTCACTGGCAAACGCAGTGGGAGCAACAGCACCCGCACTGGGTACGGGTCGCGCATCGCGACTGGGGAACGCCCGACGGCGCCGAATGGGTGGCCGAACTCGATGCTGCCATCGCCCGCTGCGCCACGCCACCGGTCCTGGTGGCGCATAGCCTGAGCTGCTCGCTGGTGACGCGCTGGGCCGCATCCGGCTCGTCGCACCGGGTGGCTGGCGCTTTCCTGGTGGCGCCCAGCGATACCGATGCGCCGTCGTACCCCGATTGCACCACCGGCTTCCAGCCGATGCAGCTGGCGCCGCTTCCGTTCCCTTCCGTCGTGGTCGCCAGCAGCAACGATCCGTACGTGACGATGGAACGGGCCCGGGCCTTTGCCCACGCCTGGGGCAGCGAACTGTGGCAGATCGGCGACGCCGGCCACATCAACGGCGATGCCGGCTACGGCCCCTGGCCCGACGGCGCGCAGCGGTTGCTGGACTTTTGCGCGCGGCTCGCCTGAGCCCGTTACTTCCCCACCTCTCTCCGCTACCCGCTGCCCTGCCGGGGGCAGGCGCAGAGCGGCATGCAAAAAAAAAGCCCCGTGAGCGCACGGGGCTTCAGGGGCTTCAGGGAGCCTTAGGGGCTTTACGGGGCTTGAGGCAGCCGCGGGGCCGGATTATTTACCCGAGCTCAGCAGCAACTCGTTGAGGCGCTTGACGAACGACGCCGGATCGGCCAGCGCACCGCCTTCGGCCAGCAGGGCCTGATCGAACAGGATGTTGGCCCAGTCGGCAAACGAGCTGGCCACGTCCTCGGACTTCAAACGCTGGACCAGCGGGTGGTCCGGGTTGATTTCCAAAATCGGCTTCGATTCCGGCGCGCTCTGGCCGGCCGCCTTGAGCATGCGCAGCAGGTTGCCCGACAACTCGTTTTCATCGGCCACCAGGCAGGCCGGCGAATCGGTCAGGCGGAACGTGACGCGCACGTCCTTGGCCTTGTCGGCCAGCGCTTCCTTCATTTTACCGACCAGGTCCTGGTACGAGGTTTCGGTCTCTTCGTGCTCTTTCTTCTCGGCTTCGTCTTCCAGCGCGCCCAGGTCCAGGCCGCCCTTGGCAACGGACACCAGTTCCTTGCCGTCGAACTCGGTCAGGAACGACAACATCCACTCGTCGACGCGGTCGGTCAGCAGCAGCACTTCCACGCCTTTTTTGCGGAAGATTTCCAGGTGCGGGCTGTTCTTGGCGGCGATGTAGTTATCAGCCGTGACATAGTAAATCTTGTCCTGGCCTTCTTTCGCGCGCGCCAGGTATTGTTCCAGCGAGACCGTCTGGGCGTCGTTGTCGTTGGCGGTCGAGGCAAAGCGCAGCAGCTTGGCCAGGCGGTCCTTGTTGGCCGTGTCTTCGCCGATGCCTTCCTTGAGCACCTGGCCGAACTCGGTCCAGAACGTCGTATACTTGTCTTTCTTTTCCTGCTCGTCCGAGTTGGCCAGCTCTTCCAGCATGCCGATCACGCGCTTGGTGGAACCTTCGCGGATCACGCGCACGTCGCGCGACTCCTGCAAAATTTCACGCGACACGTTCAGCGGCAGGTCGGCCGAGTCGATCACGCCCTTGACCATGCGCAGGTACGTCGGCATCAGCTGCTCGGCGTCGTCCATGATGAACACGCGCTTGACGTACAACTTGAGGCCGCCACGTTTGTTGCGGTCCCACAGGTCGAACGGCGCCTTGGCCGGGATGTACAGCAGCTGGGTGTACTCGCTGCGGCCTTCCACCCGGTTGTGGGTGTAGGTCAGCGGCGCCTGGAAGTCGTGCGACACGTGTTTATAAAACTCTTCGTACTGCTCGGGCGTGATGTCCGACTTGCTGCGGGCCCACAGAGCGCTGGCCTGGTTGACGGTTTCCGTCTCATCCTTGAGGACGGTGTCTTTCTGCTCTTCGTCGTACTCTTCCTTCTGCATCACGATCGGCAGCGAGATATGGTCCGAGTACTTGCGGATGATGGATTTGATTTTCCACGACGACAGGAACTCGTCCTCGCCTTCGCGCAGGTGCAGGATGATGTCGGTGCCGCGGCCGGTTTTTTCGATCGGTTCGATCGAGTAGTCGCCCTCGCCGCCCGATTCCCAGCGCACGCCTTCGGATGCGTCCAGCCCGGCGCGGCGGGTTTCCACGGTGATCTTGTCGGCCACGATGAAGCCGGAGTAGAAGCCCACGCCGAACTGGCCGATGAGCGCCGCATCTTTTTGCTGGTCGCCCGACAGCTTGCCGAAGAATTCCTTGGTGCCCGACTTGGCGATGGTGCCCAGGTGCGAGATGGCCTCGTCGCGGCTCATGCCGATGCCGTTGTCGGAAATGGTGATGGTGCGCGCGGCCTTGTCGAAGCCGACCTTGATTTTCAGCTCGTGATCGTTGCCGTACAGCGCGTCGTTGTTGATTGCTTCAAAACGCAGCTTGTCCGAAGCGTCCGACGCATTGGAGATCAGCTCGCGCAGGAAAATTTCCTTGTTGGAGTACAGCGAGTGGATCATCAGCTGCAGCAGCTGTTTTACTTCGGCCTGGAAACCAAGGGTTTGTTTGTCGTTGTCAGCCATATTGTTTTAAACCTCGAGTCTGGTGATGGAATGGTTGCGCGCAATTGCGCTGCTGTGCGGAAAGTGGGGATTATATAAACGTTTTCAAGAGCAGTGTCGTCAAGAACGTCCCAGCTCCCGTTCCAGGAATCGCCACACGGCGGGCTCTTGCATCGCCGCCACGTTCAGCCGCATGCAGGTCGACGGCAGCTGGGTCGGCGAAAACAGGCTGCCCGGCGCCAGCAGCAAATGCTCGTCCATGGCGCGTTCGGCCAGGACGTTGGTGTCGCAGCCGGCATCGGCCCAGACGAACATTCCGGCCGGGCTCGCCTGCTCCACCTGCAGGCCCACCCGTTCCATCTGGCGCAGGGTCTTGGCGCGCACGCTGTCGAGCCGGGCGCGCAGGCGGTCCGAATGCTTGCGGTACGACCCTTCGGACAACACTTTATAGACCACGCGCTCGCCAATGTCGCTGGTGGTGAGCGTGGACAGCATCTTGCGGTCGGCCAGCCGCTCGGCCCGCTCGGCGGACGCGGCAATGAATCCCACCCGCAGGTTGGCGGCCATGGTCTTGGAAAAGCCGCCCAGGTAGATCACGCGCTGCAACTGGTCCAGCGCCGACAGCCGCGTGGCGGGCTGGACCGCGCTGCCCGGGTGCAGGTCGCAATAGATGTCGTCCTCGACCAGGATGAAGTCGTGCTCCTCGGCCAGCTTGAGCACCTGGAACGCCTTGGCGGCGGACAGCGAGGTCGAGCTCGGGTTGTGGAGCACCGAGTTGATGACGTACAGCTTGGGCTTGTGCAGCGCGGCCAGCTCGGCCAGGCGGGCAATGTCGGGACCGTCGGCCAGGCGCGGGATGCCGATCACCTTGGCGCCCAGCGCCGCGAACGAGCCGAACATCAAAAACCAGGCGGGGTCGTCCACGAAAATCGTGTCGCCGGGCCGGCTGAACTCGCGCGCCACCAGGTCCAGCGCCTGGGTCACGCCGGCCGTAGTGACGATTTGCTCGGGCGCGGCGGCGATTTCCAGCTCGGCCAGCTTGTGCTGCAATTGCTGGCGCAGCGGCAGAAATCCCTGCGGCACGCCATAGCTGAGCAGCAGATTCGGATGCTGGCGCCCCACGGCGCGCAGCGCGTTGGCAATCGCCGCGCCGTCGAGCCAGTCGGACGGCAGCACGCCGGTGCCCGGCATCTGCTGGTGCGGCATCTGGCGGAACATATTACGCACCAGCCATACCACGTCGATGGCCTTCGGTACGGGGCCGGCGCCGGGCCTGGCCAGGGCGCCCGCGTGCTCGCTGTGATTGACCGCCATCGGCGCCCGCTCGCGCACAAAAAAGCCGGCGCCGCGCCGCGATTCCAGGTAGCCGGCCGCCACCAGCTTGTCGTAACTGGCCACGACCGTGAAGGGCGAGACGCCATGGGTGGCGGCAAACGACCGGATCGATGGCATGCGGGCGCCGCCGCGCAGCAGGCGGTCGTCGATGCGGGCCGCCACCGACCGCACGATCTGGTCGATCAGCGTTTCGCCCGATGCCCGCGACAGCAGGCCGACCATGGCCCCGGCGCGGGCGGAAGCGGATGACGCTGCAGGCGGCGCCGACGCCGACGACGACGCCGACGACGACGTTGCTACTGCTGCCGCTGCCGTGAGCGTTGCCGCCATGGCCGGGACGACGAGCGGCGTAGCAGCAGCAGCAGCAGCAGCAGCAGCAGACCGCGCTGCCGGAACGATGACCGAAGCAGGCGGCGCTGCGCCCTGCACCGGGGCAGCCGCCTCACGCTCGGCTTGCGCTGCCAGCGCTTCGGCCACGGCTTGCGCCGCGCGCGAGGCGGCCGCGCCCAGCATCGACGGCCGGTTTCTTGTATTGGTCATATCGCCATCACAGTGCAAGTCATTAAGTGCTCAAGTGTACCGGCACTGTACTGGCTTTGTCACGTAGCATGAGGACTACTCTTTCCAGGATGCCTCATGACACCACAGACCCTCGCTCCGGCCACGCCCCGAACCGCCAGCCCCGACAGCACCGGCATGTTGCTGGGCCTGATCGGCGTGGCCATCTTCAGCCTGACGCTGCCGTTCACCCGGCTGGCCGTGGGCGGCACCGATCTTGCCCCGCACGGCCTCTCTCCCATGTTCGTGGCGCTGGCGCGGGCGCTGGGCGCTGCCGTACTGGCTGCCGGCTGGCTGGTGTGGCAGCGCGCACCGTTTCCGCCGCGCACGGCCTGGCTGCCGCTGGCGCTGGTGGCGATCGGCTGCGTGATCGGCTTTCCCTGGCTGACCTCGATTGCCATGCGCACCCTGCCCGCCTCCCACGGCGCGGTGCTGGTGGGCGTGCTGCCGCTGGCCACCGCCGTGTTTGCGGCAGTGCTGGGCGGCGAAAAACCGTCATCCGGCTTCTGGATCATGGCCGTGTGCGGCTCGGCGCTGGTGGCCGGCTTTGCGCTGCGCCAGGGCGGCGGCGGTCTGCACGCGGCGGACATCGCCATCTTTGCGGCCGTCCTGCTGGCGGCCATGGGATATGCGGCCGGCGGCCGGCTGTCGCAAACGCTGGGCGGACAGCAGACGATATGCTGGGCGCTGGTGCTGGCCGCGCCGCCCCTGCTGCCCGTGGTGGGCTGGCTGTGCTGGCGCGAGGCGGCGCAGATCGCGGCGGCCGATGCCGCGGCCTGGGCCGGCTTTGCCTACGTGTGCGTGTTTTCCATGTTCATCGGCTTTTTCTTCTGGTACCGGGGCATGGCGCTGGGCGGCGTGGCCCGCGTGGGCCAGGTGCAACTGGTGCAGCCGTTTTTGAGCCTGCTGGGCGCGGCGGTGTTCCTGGGCGAAGCGCTCGACTGGCAAACCGTGGTTTTCGCAATTGCCGTCATCGCCACCGTGGGCGTCGGCCGCAAAATGCAGGTAAAACGGCGCTGAAACCGTGGACTATCTCGATTTTGGCCCGTTTAGAGGCAAGCCTTGCTGCAAGAGTACAATAACGACCTACCTTCCGTCCCACCCCTTATTTTTTGGATAAGCCATGTCTGTCTACGAAAAACTGAAAGCGCTCGATATCACCCTGGCCGCACCGGCCACGCCGGCTGCCGCGTACGTGATGTATGCCCAGACCGGCAACCTGGTGTTCCTGTCGGGTCATATCGCCAAGCGCGCCGACGGCAGCGTATGGGTTGGCCAGCTGGGCAAGAATATCGACACGGCCGAAGGCAAGCAGGCCGCGTGCGCCATCGCCATCGACCTGATCGGCACGCTGCAGGCGGCCGTGGGCGGCGACCTCACGCGCGTCACGCGCATCGTCAAGGTCATGAGCCTGGTCAATTCGACCGCCGACTTCACCGAACAACACCTGGTCACCAACGGCGCCTCCGAGCTGCTGGGCGAAGTCTTCGGCGACGCCGGCAAGCACGCCCGCTCCGCCTTTGGTGTGGCCCAAATCCCGCTGGGCGCGTGCGTCGAAATCGAACTGATCGCCGAAGTCGCAGCAGCCTGATCGCGGGCGGCGCCTTAACCGGCGCCGATCCACCATAAAAAAAGCACGCCACAAGCGTGCTCGTTGAATCCATTTAGTGAGATCCGTATGAAAATTGAAAACCACAACCCGATCCAGTGGCGCTTTGCCGACCGCGCGGAACAGCTGAAAGCGTCGTTCATCCGCGAGATCCTCAAGATCACCCAGCAGCCCGAAATCATTTCGTTTGCGGGCGGCCTGCCGTCGCCGCTGACCTTCCCGGTCGAGGAAATGCAGGTCGCCTACGACAAGGTGCTGCGCGACAGCGGCAAGGTCGCGCTGCAATACGGCCCGACCGACGGCTACCTGCCGCTGCGCCAGTGGATTGCCGATTCGCTGTCCACCGACGGCGCGCGCATCGTGCCGGAACAGGTGCTGATGACGTCCGGCTCGCAGCAGGCGCTGGACCTGCTGGGCAAGGTGCTGATCGACGAAGGCAGCCGCGTGCTGGTGGAAACGCCGTCGTACCTGGGCGCACTGCAGGCATTCTCGGTGTACCGCCCGGAATTCAAGTCGGTGGACACCGACGACCATGGCCTGGTGCCGTCGTCGCTGGCCGCCGTGGCCGAAGGCGCGCGCCTGCTGTACGCGCTGCCCAACTTCCAGAACCCTACCGGCCGCACGCTGTCGGTCGAGCGTCGCGTGGAACTGGTGGAAACCTGCGCCCGCCTGGGCCTGCCGCTGATCGAGGATGATCCGTACGGCGCCCTCAGCTACAAGGGCGACCCGCTGCCGAAAATGGTGGCCATGAACCCGGACGGCGTGATCTACATGGGCTCGTTCTCCAAGGTGCTGACCCCGGGCATCCGCCTCGGCTACGTGGTGGCGCCGCTGCCGCTGGTGCGCCGCCTGGAACTGGCCAAGCAGGCCGCCGACCTGCACACGTCGCAACTGACGCAGATGGTCGTGCACGAAGTGATCAAGGACGGCTTCCTGGAACGCCACATCCCGAAAATCCGCACCCTGTACGGCGACCAGTGCCAGGTCATGCTGGACGCCATGGCCGAGCACTTCCCGGCCGGCGTCGAGTGGACCAAGCCCGAAGGCGGCATGTTCATCTGGGTGACGCTGCCCAAGCACATCGACGCCATCGGGCTGCTCGACGAAGCGATCGCGCAGAAAGTGGCTTTCGTGCCGGGCGCGCCGTTCTATGCCAACGACCCGGCCAGCAACACGCTGCGCCTGTCGTTCGTGACCGTGCCGCCCGAGCGCATCCGTCTCGGCGTGCAAATCCTCGCCAAGCTGATCGCCGCCAAGATCTGATCGGTTGCCCCCCCCCGCAGGCGGCGTCCGCCGCCTGCAGCTCCCCGCTCAAAATACAACACCCGCCGCCAGCCGGACTTG
>JBEVMD010000244.1:0-3456 GCA_040508835.1 Duganella sp.
AAGATCGTCATGTAGTTTTCACTGCTGGCGCTGGAAGGCGGCGATTTCGTCGTGCAGCCAGCGCCGCAGCGCCGCCACCGGCGGCTGGTCCGCCGCTGCGGGCGGCGTGACCAGGTAATACGCTTGCGCGCACGGCACGACCCGGTCCGAGCGCCGCACCAGCCGCCCGGCGGCAATCTCGGGCGCCGCCACCACGTGGCGCAGCAGCGCCTCGCCTTCCCCGGCCAACAGCGCGCGCAATAATTCCATTCCCTCCAGTTCCTGCGGCAGCGCCGGCGCCTCTCCCGCGCGGTAGCGCGTCCCCGCGACCAGATAACACACCTCGTCCATCAGCCGCTCCACCTGCAAGCCGGGATGCGTGCCCAGGTCGAACACGATGGCGGCATCGACGCCCGCGCGCGCCAGATCGGCGGCAGGCGTTCCCGTTTGCAGCACCAGTTCGAGGTCGGGATGCAGCTCGATGAACGCGCCCAGCCGGGGCGTGAGCCAGCGCGCGGCAAACCATGCGGGCGCGGCCAGCGTCAGGCGCGGGCTGGCGCCGGCGCGCATGGCGTCGGTCGCCACGCCGATCGCCTCGAACGTGCGGCCCAGGAAACGGGAAAACTCCAGGGCCTCGTGCGTTATTTTCACTTGCCGCCCGTTACGCACGAACAACGGCCGGCCCAGCTCCTCTTCCAGTCCCCGCACCTGGTGGCTGATCGCTCCATGCGTCAGGCGCAACTCGTCCGCCGCGCGCGAAAAATTCTCGTGGCGGGCGGCCGCCTCGAACGCGCGCAGGGCGGAAAAGTTGGGCAGGCGGCGGCTGGAGCTCATCTCGTCTGTGGATAACTTTGTGAATAAAAGTATCAAGAAAAGCCGAATATACCTTACGTACAGGGCTTACGGCAAGGTTTCCCATGTGAATAAAGCTCACTAAACCAGGTGTTTTGGCGGAGCCGGTCCGGGCCGTTGTCCAGCCGCGTCCCGCCGCCTGATTTATAATGGCGCGATGACGTCCCCCACCACTCCCGAGATTCACCGCCTCGGCCTTGCCGACTACGAGACCACGTTTGCCGCGATGCGCGCCTTTACCGACGCCCGCACGCCGGACACGCGCGACCAGCTGTGGATCGTCGAACACGCGCCCGTGTTCACGCTGGGCCTGGGCGCCGACCGCGGCCACCTGCTGGCCGGGGCCGCAGCGATTCCCGTGGTGCAGACCGACCGCGGCGGGGAAGTGACCTTCCACGGCCCCGGCCAGGTGGTGATTTACCTGCTGATGGACCTGCGCCGCAACAAGCCGGGCGGCAAGCTGTACGCGCGCCAGTTCGTGCATAAAATCGAGCAGGCGATCATCAATGTATTAGGGGCGTATAATCTCGTCGGTGAGCGCATCGCCGGCGCGCCGGGCATCTACATGGCCGACGGACCCAGGCGGGGCGCCAAGATCGCCGCGCTCGGCCTCAAGGTGCGCGGCAACGGCTGCACCTACCACGGCCTGTCGCTCAATGTGGCGATGGACCTGGCGCCGTTTTCCTGGATCAACCCTTGCGGCTATGCCGGGCTGGAAACGACCGACATGCGCACCGTCGGCGCCCAGGCAACGCTGGCGGACGTGCAGCAGCAACTGGCCGAAGAACTGATACGGGTGCTCGATGTCGACGTGACCGAGGCGCCCGCGCCGGACCCCGCAGTAAAACCTGAATAACCACATCAGCCCGCGAGGGCATGCAGCCAAATGACCACTGAGATCACCTCCAGCACCCCCGCTTACAACCCGAGCGACAAGCAAAAAGGCGCCAGCAAAACCTCGCGCATCCCGATCAAGATCGTGCCGGTCGAACAGGTCGAGCGCCTCAAGAAGCCGGAGTGGATCCGGGTCAAGGGCGCCTCGGCGTCGAGCCGCTTCTATGAAATCAAGGATATCCTGCGCGAGAACAAGCTGGTGACCGTGTGCGAAGAGGCCAGCTGCCCCAACATCGGCGAATGCTTCGGCAAGGGCACGGCCACGTTCATGATCATGGGCGACAAGTGCACCCGCCGCTGCCCGTTCTGCGACGTGGGCCACGGCCGTCCCGACCCGCTCGACGTCAGCGAACCGACCAACCTGGCCAACACCATCGCCAAGCTGCGCCTGAGCTACGTGGTGATCACCTCGGTGGACCGCGACGACCTGCGCGACGGCGGCGCCGCCCACTTCGTCGAGTGCATCACCAAGACCAAGGACCAGTCGCCACTGACGCAGATCGAAGTGCTGGTGCCCGACTTCCGCGGCCGCCTGGAAAAAGCCCTGGCGATCTTTGCCGATGGCCTGCCGGACGTGATGAACCACAACCTGGAAACCGTGCCGCGCCTGTACAAGGAAGCGCGTCCCGGCGCCGATTACCTGCACTCGCTCAAGCTGCTCAAGGACTTCAAGGCCCTGTACCCGAACGTCAAGACCAAGTCCGGCCTGATGGTGGGCCTGGGCGAGACCGACGAAGAAATCCTGCAGGTGATGCGCGACATGCGCGAGCACGATATCGACATGCTGACCATCGGCCAGTACCTGGCGCCGTCCAACAGCCACCTGCCGGTGCGCCGCTACGTGCACCCGGACGTGTTCAAGATGTTCGAGCAGGAAGCGTACAAGATGGGCTTCAAGCACGCCGCCGTGGGCGCCATGGTGCGCAGCTCGTACCACGCGGACGAGCAGGCGCACAACGTGCTGGCGGCCGTCAACGCCTAACCGGTCGTTGTCGCGCCAAGGGCGGCGCCGTACAGCGCCGCCAGCTTCACCGCTTCGCCCTCCCAGCGGTATCGTTCCTGCACCGCGCGCCGGCCGTTTGCTCCCATCTGGCGCGCCTGTGCCGGATGGCGGTGCAGGTACGCGATGGCCGCTGCGATCTCCGCCGGCCGCGCCGGATCCACGCACAAGCCGCACTGGGCTTCGTCCACGATCGCGCGCCATAACGGAAAGTCGGACGCCACCACCGGCAACCCGGCCGCCATGTATTCGAACAGCTTGATCGGCAGCGCGTTCAGGTAATTCGGTTCCGGCAGCAGGGTCACCAGGCCGCAGAAACTGCGCGCCATCACGCGGGCCACGCCGGCCCGGTCCACCACGCCGCAGTCGTCCACCTGGCGCCAGCCGGGCGCATTTTGCATCTCCAGGCGCAGCGCAGGCGTTTCGAACTGCCCCGCCAGCAACAGCCGCACCGGCACCTGCTCGAGTGCGCGCACCGCTTGCCGGATGCCGCGCGTGGCGGTGATCGCGCCCACGTAGCAGACGTGGTCGCGCACCAGCGGCGGGCCGGCCGGCGCCGCCCCCAGTTCTTCCAGGATCGGATAATTGCGCACCACGGCCAGCCGCCTGGCCTGCTGCGCGAAGGCGGCGCCGATATGCGGCGTGGCCGCCACCAGCGCCGACAGGCGCCGGGCGGCCAGGGTTTCGACGGCGCGGGCCATGGCGCCGACCGGCCCGCGCAGCGGCGCCGG
>JBEVMD010000248.1:0-3071 GCA_040508835.1 Duganella sp.
AGCGGCACCTTGATTTGCGGCGTGGCCGTGCGTGAGGCGAACTGCACCACGGCCGTCATGCCCAGCTTGGCGTCCGCCAGACTGTCCGGGATCGTCACCCTGGCGGTGTAGGTGCGGGTGGCGGGATCGGCCACCGGCGAGATTTCGCGGATCTTGCCCGCCACCGAGCGGCCGGGATCGGCCCACAGCCGCACCCGCACATCGGCGATCCGGCGCAGCGTATCGACCTTGTCTTCCGGCAGGCCGATCACGATTTCCTTTTCGCCCGCCTTGGCCACCTGCACCACCGGCGTGCCGGGGGCCACCACCTGCCCCGCTTCGGCGTCCACCTGGGTCACCACGCCGTCGACGTCGGACGTCAACACCGCGTAGGCAGCCTGGTTGGACTGGCCGCGGTACAGCGCCTGCTGGGCCTGCACCGACGACTGCGCCGCCGACAGGTTCGATTCCTTCTCGTCCAGCACCGCCTGGCTGACAAAGTTCTTGGCACGCAATTCGCGGTAGCGGCGCACGTCGGCCTGGGCCAGGTCGCGGCTGGTCTCGGCCGAGCGCAGCGCGGCCATGGCCTGCGCCTGCGACAGCTGCAAGTCCAGCGGATCGAGCTGCATCAGCACCTGGCCGCGCTTGACCTGCGTGCCCACGTCGACCTTGCGGCTGACGATCTTGCCGCCCACGCGGAACGCCAGCTGCGACTGCACGCGGGCCCGCACTTCACCGGCAAACTCGGCATTGACGTCGACATCGCTGCCGGATAACTGCAGCACCCGCACCGGGCGGATATCTTCCACCTTGTCGGCGGGTCTGGAACACGCGGCCAGCGCCGCACAACTCATCACACACACTAAATGCAGGGATTTCGACGCGACCACGGTACTTTCCTTTTCCTTGCTCAGACTGGATTATGGCACTACCATTACGGATTGGAAATAAATGACTTTCCGTTAATTAATTATATGCCGAGCACATTGGTTTGCAAATGACTTTTGAGTCATTTACTCGCGTATTTGCCATAATTTGCTTTGGATCAAGACCACATGTCGGTTGAACACTACGAAAATTTTCCTGTCGCGTCGATTTTATTGCCTAAAAAGCTACGCCCCGCCGTGCAAGCCATTTATGCCTTTGCCCGCAGCGCCGACGACCTGGCCGACGAGGGCGACGCCACACCGGCCGAACGGCTGGCCGCGCTGACCGCCTACGAAGCCGCACTGGACCGCATCGCGGCGGGCGACGCCAATCACGCCCCCATGTTCGACCGCCTGGCGCAGGTGGTGCACGAGTACGCGCTGCCGCTGGCGCCCATGTACGCGCTGCTGTCGGCCTTCAAGCAGGACGTGACGGTGCACCGCTACGCCACCTACGATGCCCTGCTCGACTACTGCGCGCGGTCCGCCAACCCGGTGGGCCACCTGATGCTGCACCTGTACGGCGCGGCGACCGAACAGAACCTGCGCGACGGCGACGCCATCTGCAGCGCGCTGCAGCTGATTAACTTCCTGCAGGACGTGGCGATCGACCTGCACAAGGAGCGCATCTACCTGCCGCTGGAGGACCTGGCCCGCTTTGCCATCCAGCCGGCCGCGCTGGACGACCCGGCTGCCCGCCCGCGCTGGCGCGCCATGATGAAGTTCGAGGTGGCGCGCGCCCGGGCGCTGATGCTGCAGGGCGCGCCGCTGGCGCTGCGCATGCCGGGCCGCATCGGCTTCGAACTGCGCATGATGGTGCAAGGCGGGCTGCGCATCCTCGACGAGATCGAGCGCGTGGAATACGACGTCTGGCGGCACCGCCCCAAATTGACCAGGCGCGACTGGGTCAGCGTGGTGTGGGCGGCGATGCGGATGCGGAAGCAGCTTGCGGCGAACGGCCAGTCCAGCCGGCCCGCAGCTTAAAACCCGTCATCCCCGCGAGCACGGCGATGACGACGGTGAAGGCAACGTCCGGCGTTATGTTTTTACCCATTCGGTTGTCATTTATGTTACCCTCGCATTTTTTCCGCTGCCACCCGAGACCGCCCATGCACGCGATGCTGCCGCCGCTGTTCCAACCCCTGCCCCGCTCGCCGCGACCCGATACCGAAACGTCGAAGGTCGTGGAAATGGGCGTGCGCCTGCAGCAAAGCCATGGCCGCGCGTTCGCGTCGGAATTCCTGGTGCGGCGCGCGATTCCCGTCAGCGTCATCATGCGCGTGCTCAACGATCCGCCGGGCCGCCGCCGCACCAACCGCCTGCCGCTGTGATCGGACAAACGGCGTAAATCGGCAAGCTTGTCCGACTAGCCACCCCGTAACTGCCCGTGACACTATAAAATAGCGGCTTCGATAGGCTAACCTTGCTTTTTTATTCATGTCACCCGACGACTACTGCCAGCAAAAGACCGCGCAAAGCGGCTCCAGTTTTTATTACAGCTTCCTGTTCCTCACGCCGGAGCGTCGTCGCGCCATTACCGCCCTGTACGCGTTCTGCCGCGAGGTGGACGATACGGTGGACGACTGCACCGACGAATCGGTCGCGCGCATCAAGCTGGCATGGTGGCGCAAGGAAATCGCCAACCTGTACGAAGGCAAGCAAAGCCACCCCGTCACCCAGGCGCTGCAGCCGCACCTGGCCGTCTACGGCCTGCAGCAGCAGCACTTGCAGGCCATCATCGACGGCATGGAGATGGACCTCAACCAGACCCGCTACCTCGACTACGCGGCGCTCACCAAATATTGCTGGCACGTGGCCAGCGTGGTGGGCATCCTGTCGGCCAGCATCTTTGGCGTGACCAATCCGCAAACCTTGCTGTTTGCCGAAAAGCTGGGCCACGCGTTCCAGCTCACCAACATCATCCGCGACGTGGGCGAAGATGCGCGCAAGGGCCGCATCTATCTGCCGGTCAACGAACTGCAAAAATTCGGCGTGACCGCTGCCGACCTGCTCAACGCCCGTCACAGCGACAAATTCGAGCAATTGATGGCGTTCCAGGTCGAACGCGCCCAGCAAGCCTACGACGAGGCCCTGGCCCTGCTGCCGAAACAGGACCGGCGCGCCCAGCGCCCCGGCCTGATGATGGCCGCCATCTACCGCACCCTG
>JBEVMD010000342.1:0-5847 GCA_040508835.1 Duganella sp.
AGCAAATTGGATTCCCGCCTGCGCGGGAATGACGGACTGACCGTTGGTGGGACGTTGCCGACGGGCGGAATGACGGGTGGAATGCTAGTGGATGTTGCCTGCGCAGCACTAACGGATGAACCGCCGTAACGGCGGCCAGCTTCGCGCCGCTTACTGCTGCGCTGGCGCTGGCACGCTACCGGCCGCCCCGCCGGCCGCTGGCACCGGCTCCAGCACCGCCTCCTCGAACACGAACCTGCCGCTGCCGTCGTCGCGGAACACGCCGATCAGTTCGCCGCCGTCGCCTTTGACGTCCGGATACAGGGTGCAGGTCTGCGATTCCACCTGCCACGCCTCGCTGCCGGAGCGCAAGGTCCACACATTGTCGCCACCGGACAGCAGTTCTATTTCCACCTCGTCGGCCGGCAAATCGGTCAGTTCGATGCGGCGCATGCAGTCGGGCAGGCGTTGCATGATCAGCTCGACGGTGGTGACATTGCTCCAGAAATGCTTTTGCGCGCGGTGCACGGTGAGTGCATGGCTGCCGGCCTTGCCGTCCACGAAGTACGACGCGGAGTCGTCGACGCAGCCGGCCAGCAGCAGCGGCGTCAGCAGGGAAATCAGGAGGAGCGGGGTCTTGCGCATGGGCGGAATTCCATTCTGGACTGCAAACGGGAGTGGCCCATTATACCGTCCATGCCAGGCGCCCCTCCCGCCACGATCAGAAGCGGTAGCCCACACCCACGCCCAGCAGCACCGGATCGACTTTCACGCGGCTGGCCTTGGCGCCGCCGATGAACACGTCGCTGCGGATCTGCACTTTCTTGACGTCGAAGTTAAGCGACCAGTTCTTGTCGATCGCATAGTCCAGGCCCGCCTGCACGGCCAGGCCGAAGCTGTCCTTCTCGAGGTCGGCGCCGCCGTCGAGCAGGTTCACGCTTGAGATGAGGGTGTAGTTGATGCCGGCGCCCAGGTAAGGCTTGACCGGGCTGCTGTTGGTGAAGTGGTATTGCAGCAGCAGTGACGGCGGCAGGTGCTTGAAGGTGCCGATCTTGGCGCCGTCCAGGTGGACGTCATGCTTTTGCGGATAGGTGAGGATCAGCTCGGCCGCCCAGTTGGGCGTGAAGAAATAGGAGATGTCGACTTCCGGGATGGTCTTGTCGCTGACGCTCAGGCGGTCCGAGGCGCCGACGCCTGCCACCGGGGCCGATTTGTCGGCCGGGTCGATATGGACCGCGCGCGCGCGCACCAGCCACGGGCTCTCTTGCGCCATGACGCCGCCAGCGCTCACACCCAGGGAAACCAGTACCACTGCTGCTAAAAGCTTGCTCATTTCACTTCCTCTTTTGTCGTCGTTAAGTAACAAGAGAAAGTCTATTGATCTGGAGCATGAAAAACCTTGATCCAGGTCAAAAATGAAAACCTTAGCCGTGCCAGCAGGCTCAGCGGTACCGGGCCACGATCTGGTCGATGCTGCCGTCCTTGAGCATCTCGTCGAGCGCATGGTTGATTTCGGCAAACGGTACATGACTCTTGCGCGAGACGGCGCAATGGGTTTTGAAGGCGGCAAACACCAGCCGCGTCTGCACGGTAAGCGCGGTGTTGTTGCGTTTGAGGTAGGCCAGCGTGGCTTCGCTGACGATGGTGTAGGGCACCGTGCCTTTGACCATGGCTTGTACGTTCTGTTCCATGGTGGGGGCGTCCACGCGCGCGAATTGCCGGCCCAGCACTTGCGAAATGCGCGGATAGCGGTAATCGGCCACCGTGCCCACGCGCTTGTCGCGCAAGTCCTTGAGCGAAGCGAGCGGCGCCGAGCTGCGCTGGCCGGCCACGATTTCCGCGTCCGGGAACAGCGGCGACGTCCACTGGTAATCGCCGTCGATCCACATCGGCATCACGTGGCACATCATGTCCACCCGGCCCGACGTGAGCATCGGGCGCACGTCCTTGTTGAGGGCGATGACATAGGTCGGATGGCGGCCCAGGCGCTGCGCCAGCGCGTCGCCCACGTCCTTGAGCATGCCGCCGGTGACCGCGCCGCCCTCGAAGCGCGCCATGGGCATGGTCGATTCCTGCGGCGTGAGCATCACCAGCTCCGGCGTCGCGGCCATGGCCAGCGGCGCCATCGAAAGCATGGCGGTGAGCAGGACGGAGCGTCGCAAGGGCATGTTTTTTCCACAAAGCATGAACAAGCCTCGATTATAACGGCCTGCGCGCAGCAGGGCGCCCGCAATGTTCGTCCGCGCACAGGCACGCGTACCAGAGCATGGCATCTTGATAGGCCCTATCCAACTCACGGAGGACTCATGAATCTGCCAAACAATGGCGCCCTGACCGGCAAGCGCATCGCCATCCTGATGACCGACGGCGTGGAACAAATCGAATACGAAGAACCGCGCCACTTCCTGGAGCAGCAGGGCGCGCGCGTGACGCTGATCGCCCCCAAGGCCAAGGGCGAGCAGGTGCAGGGTTTCGAACACCTGACCGCGTCCCACACATTCACGGTGGAGCTCGACGTGCGCAATGCCCGTCCCGGCGACTACGACGCGCTAGTGCTGCCGGGCGGCGTGGCCAATCCGGATGCGCTGCGCCTGTCGGAACCATCGATCGGCTTCATCCGCGATTTCGGCCAGACCGGCAAGCCGATCGCCGCCATCTGCCACGGCCCGTGGACGCTGATCGACGCCGGCCTCACCGAGGGCCGCACCATGACCAGCTGGCCCAGCCTGGAACGCGACCTGCGTAATGCCGGCGTGCAATGGCGCGACGCCGAAGTGGTTGTCGATGGCAAACTGATTACCAGCCGCAAGCCGGACGACATTCCGGCCTTCAATCAGGCCTTGCAGGAGCAATTGCTGGCCGCGTAAAACCGATCTGCCCTCGCTGCGGCGAGGGTCGTAAAGTGCAAGCCAACATCCGTGTTTTCTTCTTGTCAAACGAGCGCTAAACTCAAGTCGTTACACGTAGACTGGTATTGCAACCGACCTCATGCGTCTTAAACCTAGGGAGACCATCATGACACACGTACTCGCAGCCGTTTTCGAAACCAGTGCCGAAGCCAATCGCGCCAAGGACGAACTGATCCTCAGCGGTTACGACCGCGATGCGATCCGCATCAGCGATTCCGTCGGCGTTGCCGGCACCCATCACATCAACGATGACGAATCGATACTCGGCAACATCAAGTCCATGTTCAGCGACCTGCTGGGACGCGAACACGCCGACCGCAGCGTCTACGCCGAAGCATTGAACCGCGGCCACGTGGTGCTTACCATCGACACCACCAGCCAGGAAACGGCCGAACGCGCGGCCGACATCATCGACGATTTCAATCCGATCGACATCGACGAACACGAAACCATGTGGCGCGCCAGCGGCTGGACCGGCGCCGACGCGCTGCGCAGCGGCACCGGCATGCAGCAAACCACGCTCAGCTCGCAACAGACTGCCGTGCCCGAGTACCACGGCATCCGTCCGCGCGAAGAGGCAGTGGACTTTGCGCGCACCGAACAGCTGGCCACCACCGGCTCGCTGCAGCGCGGCGAAGTGGTAACGCCCACCATCGAAGGCCTGGCGCCGCCGATCTCGGTGGAGCCGACCGTGCAGCGCAGCGGCATGCGCATCTACCCGCGCGACGTGGCCACGCCCAACCAGGACAGCCTGGACATCCTGCGCGGCGACCACACGTCGGGCGATGCGGCGTATTTCCAGTCGCACTGGGAAAAAACCTTCTCGTACACGGGCGGCACGTTCCAGGAATATGATCCCGCCTACCGCCACGGCGAATCGATGGCCGGCAACCCCGGCTACAAAGATAAACCATGGGAAGCGGCCGAACCGGACTTGCGAAGCACGTGGGAATCGAATCATCCGCAGTCGAGCTGGGACAAGTTCAAGGATGCGGTCAGGGAAGGCTGGGAGCGTGTGACGAAGTAAGTCGCGCGTGACAGCAAGCGGGGGCACCGGTGAACCGGCGCCCCCGTCGTGCATTTCTGTAGCTTTACATATCCAGTAGCAATTGCTTAAAGTCAAAATTTCCCATCGGCAGTAATGCCATCATCGACATCCTGGGCAGCGCCAAGACGCTGCGACCGCCATGGATGCCACGATGGAAAAACTGCTGCCGTACTACGAACGGGAACTGCGCATGCTGCGCCGCGCCGGCGCCGAGTTCGCTTCGCGGTATCCCAAGCTGGCCGGCGGCCTGCAAATCAATGGCGAGCTCTGCGCCGATCCCCACATCGAACGCCTGTTGCAAGGCTCGGCATTCCTGAACGCGCGCGTGGCCAAGCTGCTCGACGACGGTTACGCCAATTTCACCGAAGCGCTGCTGGGTATGCTGTACCCGCATTTCCTGCGCCCTGTTCCAGCGTGTTCGATCGCCCGCATCGACTTCAGCGGTGCCAGGGGCAGCCAGGTGACCAGCGTCAGCACCGTGCCGCGCGGCACGGCCATGAAGTCGCTGGGCCGCAGCGCTGTTCCGTGCCAGTTCCGCAGCGCGTACGACGTTACCGTTGCGCCGATTGCCATCGGCGACGTGGCGTTCGAACCGTATCTCCAGGCGCCGGGCTCGTTGCCCTTGCCGCCGGAGGCGGGATCCGCCATACGCATCACCATCGAGAGCACCGCACCCAACCTGGGCCTGGCCGCGCTGGCGCTGGACACGGTGCGCCTGTTCATCGACGGCGAGGCGTCGCTGCGCGCCACCCTGCGCGACCTGCTGTTCATGCGTGTGCGCTGCGCGTGCGTGGAGGCGGGCGGAACCTGGCAAATGCTGGGATGCGTACCGGTGCGTCCGGTGGGCTTTGCGGATGACGAGGCCCTGCTGCCTGCCGCCCGGTCCGAGCACAGCGCCTACCGGCTGCTGAGCGAGTACTTCGCGTTCCCGGACAAGTTCGATTTTATCGACCTCGACCTGGCCGCATTGTTAAAAGGCGCGCCACCGGGCTGCACCCGCGTGACGCTGCGCCTGGCTCTGGCCGACGTGCGCCCGGACGGCACCACCGCGCGCCTGCTGCGCACGCTCTCGTCCGACAACCTGGTGCCTGGCTGCACGCCCGTGATCAACCTGTTCGCGCAGCGGGCCACGCCGATCCGCATCACCCACCGCAGCAGCAGCTACCCGCTGGCGCCGGACGAGCTGCCGGGGCAGGCATGCGACATCTACAGCGTGGACACCGTGCACCTGCTGCGCAAGACGCCGGACGGCAGCGCAGTCACCGAATTCGTGCCGTATTACTCGCTGCGCCACGGCGAACAGGACAGCCGCAGCGGCCACTACTGGCGCGTGCAGCGCGACGAGGCGCTGGCCGCGCTCGGCATTGGCCACGACACGTCGCTGACCCTGGTGGACCAGGATTTTTCGCCGTACCGGCTGGAAGATGCGACGGCGTCCGTCAGCCTCACCTGCACCAACCGTAATGTGCCGCATGGCATGGCGTATGGCCGCACCGGCGGCGACCTGGCGGCCGAAGCGATCACGTTGCCGATCCGGCTGCTGCGCCGGCCTACGCGGTCGTACCGGCAGTCGTCCGGCAACCATCACCAGTGGGGCCTGATCACGCACCGGGCGCTCAACCACCGCGCGCTCACCCAGGAGGGCCTGCCCGCGCTGACCGCAATGCTGAGGTTGTACGCGCAGCAGGACAGCACCGTCTCGCAGCGGCAGATCGCCGGCATCACGGGGCTGTCGCACCGGCCCGCGACCGCCTGGGTACGTCAACCGCGCGGCGCCGCCTATCTGCGCGGCGTGGAGGTGCGCATCACGCTCGACCCCGATGCCTATGCCGGCGCCGGCATCCACGCGTTCGCGCAACTGCTCGACCATCTGCTGGGGCTGCACGTGCACCTGAACAGTTTTACGCAACT